>JBEAPM010000501.1:0-5068 GCA_041164445.1 Cyanobacteriota bacterium | reverse complement strand
GGGAAAATTTTTGAATTTTTCGTGGTGTCCATTAAATTTTTTGGGCTACCAACTTACGGCGGATGCGTGGGGCGCTCCGCGCCGCACTCTTCCATTAAATTTTTTCGCTTTCAGTGGAAAGCCAATTTTTGAGCCTGAATCCTTTGTCAACACCCTAATCACCCGTTGTGGACTTGGAGTTCACGCTAGCCCCGCCCAACCGTTGCACCAGAGAAAACTATGAGCGAAAACACCGTGATGTGGGGGCTGTTACTTGGGTACGGTCTCTTTGTCTATGAAGTTGTCCGCCGGACTACACCGAATCGCGTTTCTGCCTCCGCCTTTTTTGCGGGCGCGTCTTCCCAGGGCCAGGAGCCAGGGTTATGGATCTTGGTGGCTAGTGCGGCGATCTCCTGGATCTTTGCTAAATCTATTGATAATGCGGCTAGTTTAGCCAATGCCTTTGGGGTGACCGGGGGCATCGGTTATGCCCTTTACTACCTGAGCTTTGTCACCGCAGCGATCGTTATCTATGGGCTACGCCGAAGCGGCTTTCAGTCTTTACCGGAATTTCTAACACAACGCTATGGGGGGCTCTGTGCCCGCCTCTTCCTGATTGCGATCGCCATCCGGCTGCTCAACGAAGTGTGGTCAAACACTAAAGTTTTTTCCCTTTATTTTGGCCCTGAAGGCAGCGGTGGATATTGGTTGGCGGTTGTCCTGGTAACGGCCTTCACCGTTTATTACACCCTGCTGGGAGGCTTACGCAGTAGCCTCCTCACCGATGGAGCCCAAATGGTTTTAGCCGCCGTCTTGTTAGTGATTATTTTGATCGTACTGGGGCCAGGACTGGCGGTACGGGGGCTTCCGGTGGTGGATGCCGATACCCAAGCGGCTGGGTTAACCTTCTGTGGCCTCGCACTGGTGCAAATTTTCAGTTACCCCTTCCATGATCCCGTGCTCACCGATCGAGGCTTTATCACCAATCCCAAAACGATGGTGCGAGGTTTTATCTTAGCGGGGGTGATCAGTGGCGGCTTTATCTTTTTGTTTTCGGCAGTGGGTCTCTATGCCCGCCGTTTTGGCCTGGAAGGCAATCCCAGCCTGGTGGTTCCCCAACTCTTTGCCCTGCCGTTGTTGATGGTCTTCAATGCCATTATGCTTACCAGTGCAGGCTCTACCCTCGATTCCACCTTCTCCAGTGCTGCAAAGCTCGCAGGGCGAGACTGGCAAAATCAAAAAGGACAACCCACAGAAATCCAAGCCTCCATCGGCCGTTGGGCTATGGTAGCGATCGCGATTTTGGGGAATCTGCCGCTGTTGAGCATTTACTTAGGCGATCGGGTCGGCCCCGCCATTATTCAGGCCACCACCATTAGCGGCACCATGGTCATGGGGTTAGCCCCCATTTTTCTGCTGTCTATTTTGCCCCGGGCTGGTCGAGTTAGCTTTCATCTTGCCTTTTGGCCGGGATTGCTGCTGGGGGGGTTGCGCGTCCTAGAGAATATCCTTAGCGTTCACCTCTTTCCCGCTTGGCTTTACCTCGGTGCGGGCAAATATGCGGAGGACTTTGGGGTTAACCTCTATGGACTGATCCTCTGTTGTCTGCTTTATAGCTTGGGAGCAGTATTTTTCCCGGCGGAAAGCTTAAATAAAGACTCAGAGGGCTAAGGTGATGCGTCAATGTTTCCTAACGATTTCCTAAGGGAGCATTGAGCAATCCGTGGGATAATCTCTCTCTGAGTCTTCTTTGCGAATTCGGGAGTTTGGCATGGCAATCATGGACGCGCAACCAGCACTATTAGTCTTAGCGGATGGGACAGTTTATCGGGGCAAGTCCTTTGGTGCCGCTGGAACTGCGATCGGTGAAGTGGTTTTTAACACGGGAATGACGGGCTACCAAGAAGTCCTTACGGATCCCAGCTACCGGGGACAGATTGTCACCTTTACCTATCCGGAACTGGGGAACACTGGGGTCAACCTAGAGGATGAAGAGTCTAACCATCCCCAAGTCAAAGCCGCGATCGCTCGTAATATTGCGGTGAATCCCAGCAACTGGCGATCGACTCAATCTCTGACGGACTACTTAAAGTTTCACCACATTCCAGGCATTTATGGCATTGATACCCGTGCCCTCACCCGTAAGATTCGCTCCGTTGGAGCCATGAATGGCGGCATTTCGACCACCATCCTCGATCCCCATGACTTGCTGGCTCAAGTACAGGCAGCCCCTTCTATGCAAGGCTTAAACCTTGCCCAAGAAGTGACGACTTCCACCCAATATGAATGGAAAACCCCCACCGATGGCGGTTGGGAATTTCGGGCAGATGCTCAAGGCCAAGCTCCCCTCAAAGTTGTGGCCATTGATTTTGGGGTCAAGCGCAACATTCTCCGACGCTTGTCCAGCTATGGCTGTCAGCTCATGGTGGTGCCAGCCTCCACATCAGCAGAGGAAATTTTGGCCCAGAATCCTGATGGCATTTTCCTCTCCAATGGCCCTGGGGATCCCGCTGCGGTAACGGCAGGGATTGCGACGGCCAAAGCCTTACTCCAAGCGGATAAACCCCTGTTTGGCATTTGTTTGGGGCATCAAATTTTAGGACTTGCCCTAGGAGGCACCACCTTCAAATTGAAATTTGGACACCGAGGCTTAAACCAACCCTGCGGCTTGGATGCCAAGGTGAAGGAGCAACCGGTGGAAATTACGAGCCAAAATCATGGTTTTGCCCTCGATGCCGATTCCCTCGGTTCGGATGTAGAAGTCACCCACCTCAACCTTAACGATCGTACTGTGGCGGGCTTACGGCACAAAACCTTACCCATTTTTTCGGTGCAATATCACCCCGAAGCCAGCCCTGGCCCCCACGATTCTGATTACCTGTTTGAGCAATTTGTAGAGGCTATGCGCTCCTACAGAGATTCCCAGAAATAGGAATGGCTTTTCACTGAAAGCGAAAAAATTCAACGGAAGAGTGCGGCACTCTTCCACCTTAAGGAATGCGGACTTTATAACCTGGAATTTCACTACCAAGACACCGAAGCCCCGAAGGAATACCTTTGTGTTCTTTGTGGTTTAATCCTGAACTTTCCGGTTTATTTAATTCACGATCCTAAGTTGGTCGCCATAAGAATAAGAAGGGGGAACCTGAACCGGGAGTTGACGGCTACACAGTCGTCAGGAAAAAAGAGGCGGGCCGCTTCGAGGCTCACCTCTTTTCACCAAGCAGGAAAGCTAGACGTTTTCTTGGGCTAAGGCAGCAAGCTGTTCTTCCTGATCTCGACCAATACAGGACTGAACCACTAAATCTAAGTCCCCCTCTAAGATGCTTTCCAACGGAAAATTCTGCCCTAAGCGGTGGTCAGTGACCCGATTATCTTTATAGTTGTACGTCCTAATTTTTTCCGATCGAGAGCCGGTGCCCACCTGAGACCGACGCATAGAGGTCACAGCTTCTTGCTGTTCTTGTAACTTCATTTCATACAGCTTGGCCCGGAGAATTTGCATGGCTCGCTCTCGGTTTTGCAGTTGTGAACGCTCCTCGGTGCAGAACACTCGAATTCCCGTCGGCTTGTGGAACAAGTCCACGGCGGTCTCCACCTTGTTGACGTTTTGTCCCCCCGCTCCACCGGATCGCGCCGTACTCATTTCAATATCCTTGGGATCGATCTGTACTTCTACATCGTCTACTTCCGGCATAATGGCCACCGTTGCGGTGGAGGTGTGAACCCGTCCTCCCGATTCAGTGACGGGCACGCGCTGGACTCGGTGAACCCCGGCTTCAAATTTGAGTTTGCTATAGACCCGATCGCCTTGAATTTCTAGGATCGCTTCCTTAAATCCCCCCATATCCGCTAAGGATTCACTGAGCAGCTTAACCCGCCAACGCTGTACCTCGGCATAGCGGGAATACATTCGCACCAGATCTGCGGCCCAGATGCTCGCTTCTTCGCCGCCCGTTCCCGCCCGAATTTCTAGCATGATATTTTTGTCATCGTTGGGATCGCGGGGAAGCAAGAGAATTTTCAACTGCTTTTCCAGTTCATCCAAACGCTGCTCAAGTTCCTCTATCTCCAGTTCGGCCATCTGCCGCAATTCTCGATCCGCTGAGGACTCTTTAAAAATTTCCGTCGCACCTTTGAGATCTTCCGCCGTCTTTTTCCACTGTTCGTATACGTCTACAGTCTCTTCTAAAGACGATCGTAATTTAGCCACACGCTGAAATTCATCTGGGTTGCTTGCCACATCAGGGTCAGCAAGCTTACGGGTTAACTCATGAAAGGTTTGTTCGACAGATGATAACTTACTCAGCAGGTAGGCTTCAGCCATAACGTATTCGCGGCGGTAATTATTACATTTCGTTTTAAGAGTTTATATTTTAGCAAAGCTTGACAAAAATGGGTAGAATTATTGATGCTCTACGGCAAGATAAAATTTACCCCTAGATCACTCTTGAACTTCACTTGGAGAACTTTAGCCCTGTCTTTATGTTAATATCGTGTGGCAATTTTTAGGGCACCCGGAACGTTGAAAGTATAATGCTTCGAGGAAAAACACTTCAGTGGCGATCGTTGCAAAAACTAGGATTAGCTTTAATTTTAGTCTGTTCTTTAATGAGATTTTCTCATTTGGACAGCAAGCCCTATTGGTATGATGAAGTCTATACTTCTCTACGCTTATCTGGCTATACCAAAATCGATATTTTTCAATGGGCTGGTACAGAACAAAAAGACTTTGGTTCCCTCAATATTTTTCAGTGTCCCAATAGCGATCGTAACTTAGGTGATGTCTTAAATGGCGTAATTATGGATGATAGTCATCCTCCCCTCTATTTTACCGTTCTTTATTATTGGACAAAATTTGTTGGCTGTACCGTAAAGAACTTACGACTTTTTTCTGCTTTATCCAGCCTACTTTTAATCCCCATTATTTATGCTCTCATTGATGAGATTTTTCATACTCGATCGATCTCATTGTTAACCACTACTTTTGTAATTAACTCGCCTATCTTTTTGATTTATGCTCAAGAAGCAAGACATTATATTCTATTTGTCTTGTTAGCACTCTCCTCTAGCTTGATATTGTTTCGAT
>JBEAPM010000500.1:0-12508 GCA_041164445.1 Cyanobacteriota bacterium | reverse complement strand
ATTATCCATTCTGCGAAAGAACGACAGGGATTATCTGTTTCTGCTCTGGCGGTTCACGGAATCATGACCGGTGTGTTGGATAATGTTCATCGCTTTCGCCTCAATCATATTGATCTCATTTGTCCGGATGGTCAACCGGTGCGCTGGACATTAAATCTACTGTATAAAGCAGGACTATCTGATCGAGTCTATGGACCAAACCTAACTTTAAGAGTGTGTGAACAAGCCGCTAAAAAAGGATTATCAATTTACTTATATGGTTCCCATCAAGAGGTTTTAGATGCCTTAACTCAAAATTTAGTCCGCCGTTATCCTCAACTACAAATTGTAGGCACTCAGCCTTCTCGTTTTCGGCAAATAGATACCGCAGAAAAGCAAATTATTGTGCAACAGATTAGGAAGAGTCAAGCCAATATTGTCTTGGTTGGCTTAGGATGCCCGCGACAAGAAGTTTGGGTCTATGAATACAAAGAAGCCCTTTCTATCCCCGTGTTAGCGGTAGGGGCAGCCTTTGATTTTCATGCTGGCCGTCTTCCGCAGGCACCTCCCGCACTTCAGGCTCTCGGGCTAGAATGGCTCTATCGTTTGATCCAAGAACCTAAACGGCTGTGGCAGCGATATATTGTCTTAAATCCTTACTATCTGTGGCTACTCAGTTTACAAATCCTGGGAGTGCGTCAATTTGACCCCCATAGTGCCCAGGCTCCAACCCAGGAATTAGGTTACGGTTAAGCGAACACTTCGATGAATTGGGGCGGGCTGCTGCGCCACGCGCCCCAATCCCTATGCTTGCGCAGCAAGAGGAATCCTATTTTGGATTTTTCGAGATGCCCAAGATTTTTATTCACTGTATTCATTACTTGCCCTAATGCCCAGTCTTGCCCTTACCGAAATGCCTCTCCCCCTCGTGCGATCGTTCCCCAGTGGACTAACGATCGTTGCGGAGCAGATCCCTGTCCCTTCCGTTAGCCTAGATCTCTGGATTCGGGTCGGGTCGGCGGTGGAACCGGACGAGGTGAATGGTATGGCTCATTTCCTGGAGCACATGATCTTTAAAGGGACAGAAAATCTTCCCCCGGGCGCTTTCGATCGTCGGGTCGAAGCTGTCGGGGCAAATTTGAATGCTGCAACCAGCCAGGAATATACCCATTACTATTTCACGGCAGCCCCTCAAGATTTTGCGGAGTTGGCTCCTTTGCAACTGGAGGTGGTGACCCAACCTAAGCTGCCACCCCAGGAATTTGAACAAGAGCGTCAGGTAGTTTTAGAAGAAATTCTCCGATCGCAGGATAATCCAGAGCGCCGCATTGCCCGCCACAAATTAGAAACGGTGTTTGCAACCTTGCCCTATCGCCGTCCCGTCTTGGGGCCGAGCGAGGTCATTGAACAGTTACAAGTGCAACAAATGCGATCGTTCCACGACCAATGGTATCAACCCGCTCAGATGACCATTGCGGTGGTGGGCAATCAACCCGTAGAAACGTTAGTTGAAACGATCGTCCAGCATTTGCCCCAGGCTTTTTTAGAAAATTCAGCCCCATCCCCAGCTCCTTACCCGACCTTGACCCCTGAACCCCAGATCAGCCAACCCCTGCGTCAGCATTACCAGGATCAACAACTGGAACAGGATCGGCTAGTGATGGTATGGCGAGTACCGGGGCTACAGGACGTAGAGGACACCTACGCTTTAGATGTGTTAGCCTCCGTCCTGGCCCATGGGCGAACCTCCCGTTTAGTCCGCCGTCTGCGGGAAGAACAACAATGGGTGCGTAGTATAACGGCATCCAACAGCAATTACCAAGTGCAAGGCTTATTCAGCATCCAGGCCAGACTCGGCAGTACCCATCGGGAACGGGTGGAAGCCGCTATCTGGGAAGAAATTGCCAAAATTCAACGGGGAGAAATTACCGAAACGGAATTAAACCGAGTGCGCACTCAGGTAGCCAGTCGTTTCGTTTTTGCCAATGAACGAACCCAATCCCGAGCCCAGCTTTATGGCTATTATCAAACCCACTTAGGGGAAATTACCCCTGGACTGCGCTACCCCCAAGCGATCGCTGCGGTAACTGCCGAAGCGGTACAAACTGCCGCCCAAACCTACTTAACCCCGAACCAGTCCATTACGTTAACTTTTTCCAACTTAGACCGGTAGCGATCGATTCCCCTGTTCCCCTGGGTCTGGCAGTGGTCTGGAGAGTCGGGGTAATGCGAGCCAGAGGCCCAGACAAAACACTTGTATAAATCTCGGGTCTTCGCTATAGTAAAGAACCTGGAAGTTTATAATGCTTCTCATTGGAGAGGTGGCCGAGCGGTTGAAGGCGCAGCACTGGAAATGCTGTTTAGGGGTAACTCTAACGAGGGTTCGAATCCCTCCCTCTCCGTTTTTCAACGGAGTTCATCACAACCCCATACAGGAAAGTCCTTTCGTAGGAGATCCCTGTGTAGGGTAGTCTTTTTAGGAAGCCTTAGGTAGGGCAAGTTTGAGTGGTTAGCCTCGGGGGAATGAAAATTGCCTCAACTCAGCTTTAAGGATAAAACGATCGCTATTACGGGCGCGTCTGGAACCTTGGGACGATCGCTCTTAAGTGCTTTCTATGTCCAGGGCACACGGCTCATTGCCTTAAGTTCTAGCGAGACGGACATTCGAGTGGAGGGAGTACCGGAGAATGCCATTCAGACCGTTGTCTGGGAAATTGGGCAGGAATCGGATCTCGATGCCCTGTGGGCGGAGGTGGATATTTTGGTGTTAAATCATGGCATCAATGTTCATGGCGATCGGTCTCCCGAAGCGTTGCAAAAGTCCTATGAGATCAATACCTTTTCCCACTGGCACTTACTCAATCATTTCCTCGCCGTCAACGCCGATCCCCAACGCGCTGCCAACAAAGAAGTGTGGCTGAACACCTCCGAAGCGGAAGTTGGCCCCGCCCTCAGCCCCCTGTACGAACTCAGTAAACGAACGATTGGGGATTGGGTGACCCTCCGGCGGTTAGATTCCCCCTGTATCCTACGTAAACTCATTTTAGGCCCCTTCCGCAGTGCTCTCAACCCCGTGGGGCTAATGAACGCCGATCGGATTGCCCAGCAAATTCTGGCCCTAGCCCAGCGGGATGTTCGTAATATTATTGTTACTATTAACCCCCTGACCTATCTGCTCTTCCCCCTCAAGGAAGGACTGGTGAGCCAGTATTTTCAATGGTTTACCGCTCCCCGTTCCTAGGGGGTACAGCGGTTAAGGTCTCTGCGGATTGATTGTGACGGTATGTGTAACTTAAAGTGCCAAGATCCCCGTTTCCGCGTAGAACGGAGTCTAATCCCTTGATGAAAGTCCCCAGAAACCGGGGATTTAAGAATAAATTTACAGATCCTCTTTCTAAAAATGAAAATTCTTGTCATTGGCTCCACGGGACAGGTTGGCTGGGAACTTCAGCGGAGTTTACAGCCCCTCGGTAAAGTCATTGCGGTGAGTCAATCCACCCCAGATTTAGCGATCGATTTAAGCTCCGCCGACCAAATTTCTAGCCTAGTGCGGCGCGTTCAACCCCAGATTATTATCAATGCGGCAGCCTATACCGCCGTGGATCGGGCAGAATCGGAACCCGATATTGCTCAAGCCATTAATGGTATAGCTCCCGGAATTTTGGCAGAGGAAGCTAAAGCCCTCGGGGCCATTTTGATCCATTATTCAACGGATTATGTTTTTAATGGTCGTGCCCAAAGTCCCTATGTCGAATCGGCTACCCCGGATCCCCTCAATGTTTACGGCAAAACCAAGTTAGCGGGGGAAGAAGCGATCGTTGCGGTGGATGGAGCCTATCTGATCCTAAGAACCAGTTGGGTTTATGGCACCCGCGGCCGCAATTTCTTAAAAACCGTGCTGCGCCTAGCCCAATCTCAAGCCCAGCTTAAAATTGTCAACGATCAATGGGGCGGCCCCACCTGGAGCAGAACGATCGCGGAAAGCACTAGTTACCTCTTAACCCGATCGCTCCCAGATCTCAAATCCTTTCTGCAAGACGTTAAAGGGATTTACCACCTCACCTGTGGGGGAACGACCACTTGGTATGACTTTGCGCGGGAAATTCTCACCCTTGCGCCCCCCCAAGCGACCGATCCCTTTCAAGACCTGATCGGAATTCCGACCTCTGAATATCCCACTCCCGCCGAGCGGCCTCGCTACTCGGTGTTAGACACCGGCAAAATTCAGGAAACCTTTAGCTTACATTTACCGGATTGGCAGACCGCCTTGAGTTGGGCGCTAGCTGAGTCGTAAACATTAAACGGTCGATTAGCCGTGTAGATTAGCCGTAGTAAAAGGCGATTTCTTTTTCCTTTAAGGGAGCAAAGCCGGCCGCCAGCAGTTTTTGATTGAGGTCTGCCTGGGCAATATGTTTCGCACCAATCCGCACAATGCGGGAGCGCATGGTGTTGCTCACACCGCTGCGTTGTCGTCCGGCTTCAAGCCCCATCACTTCTTGATAGAGGGATAATTTTTCCGGGGGAATGGGGCTACCATCAAAATCTAAACCTTGAGCGATCGCGACATCGATGGCATCTGCGCCAGTGGTGGAAGGGGTTTCAGAGGTCATAGGGGGTAGGGGGTAGGGGGTAGGGGGTAGGGATTAGGGGTTAGAGGTTAGATCTTAATTGTAGGAGACTTGCGACCCATTCTCTACAACCTGTTCCCTATTCCCTATAACCTGTTCCCTATTCCCTATAACCTATTCCCTATTCCCTATAACCTGTTCCCTATTCCCTACAACCTGTTCCCTATTCCCTACAACCTGTTCCCTATTCCCTATTCCCTATAACCTGTTCCCTACTTCCCTCATTAAGGAAACGATCGATAGGAACGATCGCTATTGAAGGTATATTCTTCGGTTTCCGTTTCTTCCCGATCGTCTAAGGGGCCGCCCGTACTGCCTCCACTGACTACGCCGAGATCAATCTGTTGACGGTAGTAATCCACGTTTTTGACTTCGACTTCAACCCGATCGCCTAGACGATATTGTTGACGATTTTTGCGGCCCACGAGGCATTGTTGCCGCGATCGGTATTCGTACCAGTCATCTTTAAGGGAACTGACGTGGACTAAGCCTTCGACCAACAGATCCTCAATTTCGACAAAAAAGCCGTAGGACTGCACCCCGGTAATTAAGCCGTGGAAAATGCCTCCGGTATGGGCTTTCATAAATTCTGCTTTTTTCAAGCCAATCAGGTCTTCTTCTGCCTCCAGCACCAGTTTTTCCCGTTCGCTGAGGTGAATGACTAACCCGGCCACCTGCTCTTCTAGTTCGCTATGGATCTCTGGAGGGAGGACATTCCAGTTGACCTGATCATGACAGTTGCTATGGCGCAAGTTCACAGATTCTTTTGAGCGAACGGAACGACGATCGCGCCCTTGGTCAAAGAGGGTATGCAGAATCCGTTGCAGAACGAGGTCGGTGTAGCGACGAGACGGGCAGGTAAAGTGGGTATAGGCATCGTCAATGGCCAGACCAAAATGTTTGCCGGGAGCCGTTGCATAGGCCGCAGGCCGCAGCGTTTCCTGGAGCAGATAGGTTAACACCCGTTCAGCGGAAGATTGGGTAAATTCTTCGAGTAGGCGTTGATAGTCTTTGGATTGCACCCCATCTTCGCTGTCAATTTCCAGGTAAATGCCCAGATTTTCCACCAGTTTCAGTAATTCTTGGGCTTGGATGGGCTCGGGGGGACGATGAATCCGGTAAATGGCGGGCAAACTCAGGGCACTGAGATGCTGAGCCACCAGGTGATTGGCCAAAATCATCACTTCCCCTAGGGCGGCCCGAATCGGCAATTCCTGAGCCACCAGCATGGCCCCCAGACTGCCTTCATCGTTATAGGAAAAACGGCTAAACCATTCACTGCCAATTTGACTCACCGCAGGGTTGCTATCGCTAGAAAGGTGCTCCGGCAGGTTTAACTCAAACGCGCCCCGTTGCCGACGGTGCTGCCGGAGACGATCGCTGAGGAGCATCAAATGATCCAAAATTTCCAGGACATCCGTAAAGGGTTCAAGCTCCTCCGGTAAGGGACTCTCCCGATCCCGATCGAGGAGGCTTTGGGCTTGACGATAGGTGAGGGCTTGATCCACCTGCAACATCGAAGGTTGCAGTTCAAACTCCTTCACTTCCCCCTCGGGACTGAGGGTCACTAAGAGGGAAACCGTTAAGCGCTCCTCCGCTGGCTTCAGACAACAGAGATCATGCACTACGGAAGGGGGAAAGAGGGGAATAATGGTGGTGCCCAAGTAGGCGGTCGTACCCCGTCGCCGGGCTTCGAGATCTAACTCAGACTCGGGGGGCACATAATAGGCCACATCAGCGGTGTGAATGCCGAGTTTCCAGTCCCCTTCTTTGCTTTGGGTTAAGGACAGGGCATTATCAATAATGCTCTCGGCTTCCGCCTCCACACTGGGATGGGCCACATGAATGGTAATCACTCGCTCGGCCCGCAGATCGACGCGATTTTTTTGATCGGTTTTCCGCAACCGGCCAGGAAGATTCTCCACTGCCGCTAAGACCTCGGGATGAAAATCCGTGGGCAGGCTATGCTTACAGCGCACAATGTCAATGTCGGAGGCGGCTTCTGCTGTACTGCCCAGCACTTGGGTGACGTGGCCTAAGGGGGGCTTTTGGGCAATGGGGTACCGCCTCACGGACACATTCACTAAATGATCAATCGCAGGGCTGAGGTCTGTTTCGTTCCCTTCTAATTCCAGTTCAAAGAGGAGACGATCGTCTAGAGGTACGGCGCGGAACTCTTGCTCCTCGGTTTGTTTAACCCGTGCCAACACGGAGGTATTGGCCCGTTCTAAAATTAATAACACTTCCCCCTCAGGGCTGCGGCGACGACTGCCTTCCTTCGTGACCTTGGCTAAAACCCGATCGCCATTCCAGGCATGGTGCAGGTGACATTCTCGGATATACACATCTTCGGCATCCTCATCATCTTGAATGGCAAAACAAAAGCCCTTACTGGAGCAGCGCAAGCGGCCTTCCACATAGCTTAAATCCCCTTCCTTGCGGTACTTGCCCCGATC
Organism: Cyanobacteriota bacterium; assembly: GCA_041164445.1. Lineage (GTDB taxonomy): Bacteria > Cyanobacteriota > Cyanobacteriia > Prochlorotrichales > Prochlorotrichaceae > JBEAPM01. Next base: position 5,445 of record JBEAPM010000500.1, on the reverse strand, counting down.
CTTAACTAAAATCCCAAGACGCTCCATGGCATCTAAGGCAATCTGAAGTTTTTCAGCGCCCGCTTCGTCTTCACACCCTAACTTTTTTTCTAGTGCTTTTGGTGCAACAAGTTTATCTTCTGTAAAATTTGCAAGTAACGCTGCAATGGAAAACTTCATGGAATCAATCCTTTATCTTGGTGATGAAGAGCCAATAAAACACACTGCGGGTTGCTCCTTGCGTGCTTGAGAGACGGAGCAATTTGTCTGTGATGGAGGTGTCATTGAGGAGAACTCAGACAACTCTAACCTTATCGTGTTCACCTACTATACAGCAACATTTAACACCTTCTACGCTCATGAGTGTTTTGACTTACCGCATTCCTGCTTTTGAAACCAATTACATCTTTTTACTTTATGATCCGACGACTCAGACCGCAGCAGTTGTTGATCCCGGTGAAGCATCCCCGGTACAACAACAATTAGAGCAGTTGGGGGCCCGGTTAACCGCTATTTTCAATACCCACCACCATGGGGATCATGTGGGGGGGAACCTGAACCTCTTAAACCAATATCCCGAGGCGATCGTCTATGGGGGAGAGGTCGATCGGGGGCGAATTCCAGGGCAAACGGTTTTTCTCGCCGAAGGCGATCGGGTCAGCTTTGCGGGTTATGAAGGGGAGGTTCTCTTTGTGCCGGGTCATACCCGAGCCCATATTGCTTACTATTTTGCCAACACGGACTGGAAGAGTGGCAACCGAGAAGATGGGGAGAGGAACGATCCCCCCTTCCCCGTACCCAGTGCCCATTTGTTTTGTGGCGATACCCTCTTTGCTGGGGGCTGTGGACGCTTGTTTGAAGGCACTCCGGCCCAAATGTTGACGGCCCTCGATCGCTTCCGGCAACTGCCCGACCCCACCTTGGTGTGGTGCGCCCATGAATATACCCTCAACAACTTGCAGTTTGCCTTGACCGTAGATCCGGAAAACCGAGATCTACAGGCCCGTTATGGAGAAGTGCAAGCCCAACGGCAACAGGGCATCGCCACCATTCCCAGTTCCATCGGCATCGAAAAACAGACCAATCCTTTCCTCCGTTGGGATCAAGTCGCCCTACAACAGGCGATGGCCAGCGAGGATGCCGTCAAGGTCTTGACCCGGTTGCGGGGTAAGAAGGACTTATTTTAATGAATCGGGTGTAAAACCCCCGCTGCGGCCAAATCCTCAATCCGAGACACGCCAGTACAAAATAAAACCGTTTGCAATTCCGCCAGGATCACTTCTATCTCCCCTTGCACCGCGTCCTCCGACTGATCCGCCGCCAAGAGCAACGATCGGGCAAAGCCCGCCAGCGTCGCACCCAAGGCGATCGTTTTCGCGGCATCAAGGCCATTTTTGAGACCCCCGGAGGCAATGAGGGGCAGGGTAGGGGCAATCTGGCGAATTTGCCGCACACTCTCGGCGGTGGGAATGCCCCAATCCGAGAAGGTTTGCCCGAGACGATATTGGAGGTGGGTTTGGGCCCGGGCCCCTTCCACCTTGGCCCAGGAGGTGCCCCCGGCCCCCGCCACATCGATCGCTTGTACCCCAGCATTCATCAGCCGCTGAGCCACCGCTCCAGAAATGCCATTGCCCACCTCTTTGACCACAACGGGGACAGACAAGTGACGACAGAGGGATTCAATCTTCTCCAGCAAACCGGCAAAATTACGATCGCCCCGAGGCTGAATACATTCCTGCAAGGGGTTTAAATGCAAAATCAGAGCATTTGCCTCAAGACCGTCCACCAAACGCTCACATTCCGCCAGACCATAGCGGTAATTGAGTTGAACGGCCCCCAAATTGGCCAACAGCACAATATCCGGCGCAACATCCCGCACCTTAAACGTCTGCATCAACTGGGGATTTTCGAGGGCAACCCGCTGGGAGCCAACCCCCATGGCTAAACCATACTGCTGAGCGATCGTCGCCAAGTTCCGGTTGATGCGTTGGGCTTGTTCCGTACCTCCCGTCATCGAAGAAATGAGGATGGGCGCTTGGAGGGTATAGCCTAAAAAGTCTGTGCGGAGATCCAGCTGATCCGCATCCAGTTCCGGCAAGCAACAATGCTCAAAACGATAGCCTTCCAGTCCAGTCGTAGTTTGCTGAAAGGCAACATCTTCTTCTAAACAAATGCGAATGTGATCCGCTTTCCGAGATTGCGTTTGATGAGCGATCGAAGCAGGAGGTGGGGCAGTCGGGAAGGCAGCGTGACCATTCCTAGCGGGACTTTTAAGAAAGGAAGAGTTCTGCATGGATTAAGCTGCGATAGAGGACGGGGAAATAACTTGATAAAAGTTAACATCACATCCCAATTTCTGTCCTATTTTGCCGCTAGCTTTTTCCGTTCACCAACCTAGGCAATCAACGGGATTTCGGTACCTTTGTGATTCCTCACATCAGGAAAAAGCAACAAATGCCCCCTGAGAATTGCTGAGTTTGGGGGCTGATGTGAAGAGGTGCCCTTAAGGCTAAGCTAAGATTAAATGGACGTAACTGGATTCGAACCAGTGACCCCATCGATGTCAACGATGTACTCTAACCAACTGAGCTATACGTCCGAACTAGGGATAACTCTAAACTCGGGATAACACTCTAGCACAGTTCTCCCGGCAAAAGTCAAGTCAGGTGACCGAACTTATGTTACCGACCACCCCTGAAACGGTTTTACAAGCCTTTCAACAGATCTGGGGCTACTCCAGCTTTCGATCGCCCCAGGGCGAAATTGTCCAGGCCATCCTTTCCGGCCAGGATAGTCTCATCGTCATGCCCACTGGCGGCGGAAAGTCCATCTGTTTTCAACTGCCAGCTCTGCTGCAAGAGGGCATTACCCTGGTGATTTCCCCCTTGGTCGCGCTCATGGAAAACCAAGTGGAAGAATTACGAATCAAAAAATTAGCGGCAGGACTTTTGCATAGTCAACTCCCCAAGAGCGATCGGCTACGAACCCTCCAACAACTGGAACAACAACGGCTGCGACTCCTTTACCTATCCCCCGAAACCCTTTTTAGCCCCAAAGTCTGGCAGTTGCTTCTGCGCCCAGAGATGGTCATCAATGCTCTGATTCTCGATGAAGCCCATTGCCTAGTGCAGTGGGGGGATACCTTTCGACCAGCCTACCGTCGTTTGGGGATGGTGCGTCCCACCTTATTGCGCCATAAACCCCCTGGCAGCAAAATAGCGATCGCAGCCTTTACCGCAACGGCAAATCCCCAAGCCCAAGGGATTTTACGATCCGTCTTACAGCTACAAAATCCCCAGGAATTTTTACTCAATCCCTACCGCCAAAATCTGACGCTTCAGGTGCAAACCGTCTGGACTCCTCGGGGCCGTCGGCAACGGCTCCGCCACTTTCTCCAGCAACAACAGGGTACAGCAGGCTTAATCTATGTCCGCACCCGCCAAGACAGCGAAACCCTCGCTCAGGACTTACAAAAGCTACACTATAAAACGCAGCCCTATCATGCGGGACTCTCCTCTGCCCAACGTCGCCAGATTGAAGCAGACTGGCAAAGCGATCGTCTCCAGTTTGTGGTCTGTACCAATGCGTTTGGCATGGGGATCAATAAGCCGAATGTCCGCTGGGTGTGCCATTTTCAGGCTCCCCTGCTCCTCTCGGAATATGTCCAGGAAGTGGGACGTGCCGGTCGAGATGGATTGCCCGCCACAGCCCTCAGCCTGGTCAGTGAACCCACAGGCTATCTCGATGACAGCGATCGGCGACGTTGGCAATATTTCTTAAAACAATTAAAGGATCAATACCAAGCAGCTCAACGACAAATCAGCAAACTGCCCAACGAAGGAGATATCCAAGTCTTAAGCCGCAACATGCCCCAGGCTCCCTTTATGCTTTCCCTGCTCCATAGCGCGGGTCAAGTCGAATGGTTAGATCCGTTTCACTACCGCCGTCGGCCCGGCAAAGCTCAGCGCAATCCCGTGCAGGAACAACGGAACGCCGCCCAGGAAATGCAACGATACCTACAAACCCGTAAATGTCGATGGGCCTATATTTTGCACGCCTTTGGCTTCTCAGATGGAGCAGATTCCTTTACCTGTGGCCATTGCGATCGCTGTCGGGGTAATGTCCCAAAAGGATCGTTATAATTCAAGAACAGACTCCATTGCTCATTCTCCCGCCTTCAGTTGGTCACCGGTAATCATTAAGTTAAAGTTAAGCCATAATCTTAAGACCGAGGTAAGGACTAATCTGCTAGAACCCCTTGTGTAATGGGCTACCAACTTAAGACGTAAGAGTGCGGCGCTCCGCGCCGCACTCTTCCATTAAATTTTTCCGCTTTCAGTGGAAAGCCGTGTAATGCAGGTTCGGAAAGAAGCAGATTAGAACTGAGTTACAAACCGTTAAAACGTATTGAATTGAAGAAGATTAGGGCTTTGATGGTCATTAGATCTCAGTCCGATCACCCTAAGTCTGCGGCTTAATGTTGCTGACAATGGCAGGGATTTCCTTGTCTTGATTTGCCCCAATAGATCGATGAAACCTACAGATTATTTAAATTTGCTGCAGCATCTTCTCTAGACTTTCAGGATCGTAGTTATGCAATCATCGGAAATTATTACGCTCATTGAACAAGAGCTTCCCAAGCTTATCGCGCAGAATCCACTGGTTAAAGACTTTGTCCTGAGAACCGTTTCGGAATATTACGCCAGCAAGTCCGAAACCGACAGCAAATTTGACCGTATTCTGGCGGAATTACAACGGGATCGAGAAGAGCAAGCCCACAAGTGGGACGAGCAAGCCCGCAAGTGGGATGAACAAAACCATAAGTGGAATGAGGTTTTAGCCGAGATCCGCCGTCTCGATAAACGGTTTGACAGTACGATCGGTGCCTTAGGTTCCCGATGGGGATTAGCCTCCGAAGCTAGTTTCCGCAATGCACTAGCAGGGATTCTCAACGAATCTTTTGGAGTAGATGTACTGAATCTGAACCTCTATGATCAAGAGGGGGAAGTATTTGGACGACCGGAGCAAATTGAGATTGATATCATCATTAAAAATGGCATAACGATCGCTTGTGAGATTAAGTCTTCCATTGATAAGGCAGGAATGTATAGTTTTAACCGTAAGGTAGACTTCTATGCCAAGCGTGAACAACGAGAAGTGAATCGTAAAATTGTCATTTCACCCATGGTCGATCCTCGAGCCGTACCTGTCGCTAAAGCACTGAGAATTGAAGTCTATAGTCATGTGGATTCGGTCGAAGAGCTTTAAGACGATCGCTAGGTTGCTAAACTTTTCGGCAAAAGACAGCAGGGACAAGATGACAACATTATACGAGCAAGACTATGGTCGCTGGGCAGAGGAAATGGCAGATTTGCTAGCTCAGAGGCGTTTTACTGAGTTAGATATTGAAAATCTAGTTGAGGAAGTGCGGGATTTGTCGAAGCGGGAACGCGATCGCTTACTCAG
>JBEAPM010000499.1:0-2979 GCA_041164445.1 Cyanobacteriota bacterium | reverse complement strand
TTCGCCTCGCGGCAAACGTTTACTCTTAGATTGTGGATCGGATATTCGCTTTTCCCTTTATGATGCGGGGATTTCTCCCTACGATATTTCAGATATTTATATTAGTCATCTTCATTCCGATCATATTGGCGGACTCGAATTTATTGGCTTTAAGACCTTATTTAATCCTAATTGCTTATCGCCCAATCTCTATGGTAGTCAGGAAGTTTTAGAAGAATTATGGGAACGATCGCTTTCGGGGGGAATGGGAGCGATCGAGGGGGAAAACACGACTCTCGAAACTTTTTTTCAAGTCCATCCCATTGGAAACGATCGCTGTTTTGTCTGGGAAGATATTGTTTTTCAATTAGTGGCCGTGCCCCATGTTAATCGAGGCAAGGATCTCATGCCAACCTATGGCTTGCTGTTTGAGGTGGGGCAAACAACTATTTTTTACACGACAGATACTCAATTCGCGCCGGAGCGACTATTACCTTACTATCACCAAGCAGATTTAATTTTTCATGACTGTGAAACCGGCCCGTTTCCCACCCCCGTTCATGCCCGTTACGATCAACTGCTGACCTTACCCCAAGAGATTAAAAATAAAATGTGGCTCTGTGGCTACCAACCGGGAACCAAGCCTAATGCCCAAGCCGATGGCTTTTTGGGTTTTGTCCAACGTGGCCAAGTCTTTACCTTTGCTGCACAGGATATGCCTTCTACCCCCTCTTCAAGCCGCACCCCCGCGATCGCCTGAGCGTTTAGGCTGTTTTTCCGACGAGGGGATTGTTTCAATCCCTAGATGTAACACTGGGACAGGTTCACACAAGAAGAGGAGCGGCTAATCCGCTCACCACCATTACGCCATCGCCACAATTCATTGGAGTATCCACCAATAATAAAGCGGCTGGAAAACCTTCCAGCCGCCTCAGGACATTAGGGGCGTGTTCTAGATGAACTAAGCTACTACTGAGCCACCGGAACTTGTTCGGTTGCCCAAGCAGGAGTGGGGGCAGCAGGACGAGTTTGACGTACCTGCGGTTGAGGAGGAGCAACCGGGGCTCCCGATTGAGTAACCACTTGAACACAGTTGGGGGTAAAGAGAAAGATGCTTTCGCCCACTCGTTCTTGATGCCCATCAATGGCATAGGTTCCACCTGCCACAAAATCTACTGCACGCTGTGCTTGATCCGGATCCATCATGGTTAAGTTTAAGACCACAGACTTTCTTTCTCTGAGGGCTTGAATGGCCTGGGGCATTTCCTCGAAAGAGCGAGGTTCCATGACCATGACTTCGGTTTGGGCACCAGCAGCGCCGGGCATTCCAATTACATTGCTCATATTTGCTCCTAAGGTGCTACCAACGGTACTCCGCTCTCTAAAACGACGACGGGAATTGTTTAAATCCGAATCTTCAGGCTGAACGGCCGGGGGAGTGGGGACTTCCTCGGTGTACAGGGGCTGGTACTCCTGAGTTTCCGGTTCACTATACTCGTAGTCGTAATCCTCAGAATCATTTAGACCTACGAAGTCTCGGAGCCTCGTAAAAATTGACACGGTTCACACTCCATTAAAACTCAATTTGTAGAATTCAATTCGTAGAACAGCCACCGATGCGTTAGGAAAGTAAATTAACCTGACGGAGATAAACTTCTACTAGACACCCTACCAGAAGCCTACCCTAAGGTATCACAATCCAGAATAACTACCCATTTCGGGCAATAAGCTCGATCGCTCTAATACCCGCCCCGCCCTTCAGCTTTCTTTCATGCATTCCCGTACAGGAAACAGACCGGATAACCTAGGGTCATCTTTCCATTCACGAATTTGATGAATATAGCACTTTAATCAGATATTTAAGCTTAGTCATGATGATGGAGACATCATTCCCCTTGGCTTAAGGTTTCTGAGCTTAAGACCAGGTAAACTTCTATATCTCAACGCTCGATCCCCTTGAGCTACCTATTGGGAAGCCTAAAGTAAGGAGACGAATTCAGGATTGTTGCTAAATTGCGCTACTATAGTAGCCATGTTGTTTCTGCTTGGCAAGGGGGTATTCATTTATTTTTGAGATTCTCCCTTGCTTTCGGGTAGAAAATAGGCTGTTACAGGGCACAGTAGCATTTCCTTCTGCTTTTACTGTCCCCAGCTTAGAACTCAGGAACGATCGCCAAAGAGAATACTGCCTAAGCGAATCATGGTTGTCCCGGCTTCAATCGCTAAACGATAATCTCCAGACATACCTAAAGATAATTCCCGAAAGCACAGGGAAGACTCTTCGCTCAAATTTTTGGCTAAGTCTCGCGTTTCTTGAAAAATCTTTAGAATTTCCTCGGGATCAGTATTGAGGGGCGGAATACTCATCAATCCACAGAGGGACAGGGCGGGGAGAGCGGCTAACTGGGGTAAGTCCTGTTGCAACGCCGCAACGCTCCACCCAATTTTGTGGGGATCTTCACGAAGTTTGACCTGTAGGCACACCTGGGGCGATCGTCCTAACTCGACCGCCACCGCCGCCATGCGTTCCGCAAGTTTGAGGCTATCAACGCTATGAATCCAGTCAAAATGCTCAATGGCTTTGCGGACTTTATTGCTTTGTAAGGGGCCAATGAGGTGCCAGATCAGATCCGGTAAATCTTTTAAGGCTTCTTGTTTGCTGAGGGCTTCCTGGACTCGATTTTCAGCAAACTCCCGGAGACCAGCGGCATAAGCTTCGCGGATTTTATCCACCGACACAGTTTTGCTGACGGCAATTAAGCGAACAGAAGGGGGCAAGGTGGCTTGGATCTGACGAATACGATCGCCTAGGCTGGGGGAATCAACGTTCACCGGGTTTATCTACTCTGGGGTTAAGGTCTGGGCTGAAGGTACTTCTATGTTGACACTCCCCTGCCTAAAGGCAAGGGATTCTTTAATCTACGAACTGACTTGCCCTGACAGGATTGCTCCAGCCAAAGTAGAGGTCGGTTCTCCTAAAGCGTTGCTCATGTCTAGCAT
>JBEAPM010000498.1:0-7761 GCA_041164445.1 Cyanobacteriota bacterium | reverse complement strand
TTACCCTGCAACGTTTATGGCAAGCAGAGACTTTTTTATTAGCTATAACCGTTTTGACCAGCAATGGGCGGAATGGGTCGCCTGGGTTTTGGAAGAAGCGGGCTACTCTGTTGTGATCCAGTCCTGGGACTTTCGACCGGGGGGGAATTTTGTTTTGGATATGCAGCGGGCAGCGGCGGACAGCAACAAGACGATCGCTATTCTCTCTGAAACCTATTTAAACTCTGCCTATACTCAACCAGAATGGGCAGCCGCCTTTGCCGATGATCCCAGCGCGATCGAGCGTAAACTTCTCCCCATCCGGGTGAAGCCCTGCAATCCGACGGGAATGCTGAAGCCGATCGTTTATGTGGATCTGGTGGATGTGCCTCAGGCTGAAGCAAAACAAAAAGTGCTGGACATGGTGAAGGAGCGGGTTAAACCCAATCGAGAACCGGCATTTCCTGGAACCGCACAACCCATGACCTCCGCAGAAGAAGCACCGAAAGTTCAATTTCCAGGAGAAAAAATTGCGGCTAAGAGTCGAGTAGCGGAAATTAAACTTCGCAATTTAGAAGCTTTGCTGACGGCAAGAGAAGAAGAATACAATGCGCTATTTGAACAGGTCAGTAATACGCTAGATGGGGGACAAAAAGTTATTCTAGAGCGCCGTATTGCCAGTATGGAGCAAGAAATTACTAAAATCGCTGAAGACATCGATCGACTCAAAGCTTAATATGAAAGACTTGATCCACATTAAACAGAGTCAGCATCTTCTTGATCTAAGAATTGAAGAGTGTAATGCTGTATCTAAGCAATTGGGTGAGACATCTGATGAACAAGAAAAGTTAATTCTTGGACGCAAGCAAGAATCTCTGTGGAACGAAATTGACAAGCTTGAACTTGAGATAAAGGAAAAAATATCAGATGAACTGATCACTACCCTAAAAGATGTTCAGTTTGGTCAATGGCAAAAAGTCTATGAGATTGTTAAAAATAAATCGTTTGTAACGACCAGGCCTAAAACGATAAAAGAGGCGATAAAGGCTTTAGAAATCATGAAATCTGATCGTTTTTCTTACTCATCTCTTTTTAATTTTGTTGCCTATTTCTTACTGCCAGATATTGATCTCATTGAAGCTGCAGTTCAGGTAAGATTACAGAATTGGTTAACTGAGGAATTAACCAAAAAATCAGATCTGACGATCGAAGGAATTCTTGCTGATACAGAACAATTATATCAGGAAAAGATTAACCTCAATACTCAATTTCCGCATTTACTTTTCCTTCTTAAATTGCGTGGAGAAGATCGCTACAATATCGAAGCAGTTTTAGTCCGTAGTGAGGAAAACTATGATGCACGTTTAGGCTTGGGCGTTATTCCAGAATATGACCCATTTGATAACTTCAGGGAAGAACAGGAGAGTAAAGGTTTTGGCAAAACTCAGATCCCTGGTATTTTAATAAACTGTTTAAATACAGCAGCTAAACATATAGAGGATTTACCCAGTTTAACACTTCAGGTATTTTTACCGGCAACTGAGTTAAATACCCTTGCCATTGATCAGTTTCCAATTAATCAAACCGATGACCCAGAATCCGTAGGCAGCCAATATAAAACTGTGTTTAGGATCAGTGAGCGCTTGGAAGACAATTATAGTCAGTATTCTTCCTATTGGGCAAAGCGCTGGGAAAAGCTGCAAAAGCTCTGTCAGGACTGCCAAGACGATCGAGATGCTGATGATAAAGAAGTCCAAACTGAAAAGAATTTAGCTTTATTTATTGAATATCCAAACCCAGATCTAGATTGTGCTACACCTAAAAACTCACCAAAGCGTTTAAAAATGAGCCGGATAAGTTAGGACTCCTGCTCAAGGCTCCTTTATCAGATTTTAACGAAGATGAAACTAAAATTTTTACCGCAATTTTGAAGGCAGGAGCAGGGGCACCGATCGCTTTATGGCCTCGCAAAGAATGTCCTAATCTTGAAGAATGTTGGCAAGATGTTTCTAATGAATTGCTAAGTCAACCTTTAGGGAAATTAGCTAGTCAGGTGAGGGCTAAGCGATTAGAAGCTTTTGAAGACTGTGAAGAAGATGAAGACCACTGGGGTAAACATATTGGTTTAGTCTGGGAGAATTATCAACTTCGCCCTCCCCTTGCAGGACGATTGGGTATGCCAACGTAGTCAATGCTCTTACTCAAAATCATAAATTTCTAAGGTTCAACCTATGACAACGGATCGAGAAACAAACTGGGAAATTTTTAAGGGCGATCGTTCTCAACATCCAGAAGCGATCGCTGCTTTGCCGGATCCACCGCCGTGGCGAAGTTTTCTGCAGGCTAAGCCCTCGAAGCAAACGCAGGCAAAACCTGATTCCAAAGCCAAGCGTCGGGGGTCTACCTTTTATCCCAACGATCGGGAAATTAAAATGGTGAATGCTGCTCTGGCGCTGCGGCGACCCCTGCTGGTGACAGGTAAACCGGGTACGGGCAAAACGTCCCTAGCCTATGCCGTAGCCTACGAATTAGGTTTAGGCGAGGTGCTGTACTGGCCAATCACAACTCGCACGACCCTGAAAGAGGGCTTGTATAGCTACGACGCAATCGGACGGCTGCAGGATGCTCAACTGAATAAGGAAGGGGAACAGGATATTAAACGGATTGGTAAGTATATTCGGCTAGGAGCCTTAGGAACAGCATTTTTACCCTCAGCAAAGCCTCGTGTTTTACTCATTGATGAGGTGGACAAAAGTGATATTGATTTACCTAATGACTTACTCCATATTTTTGAAGAAGGTTCCTTTTCCATTCCCGAACTGGAACGCATAGCCGATCAGCCACAGGCAAAAGAAATTCCGGTCAAAACGGCCTACCGCGATCGTTACGAAGCTAATTATAAGGCGAATACAACTACGACTATTTATGAAGGGGTAGTGGAGTGTCAGGAATTCCCATTGGTGATTATGACCAGTAACGATGAACGGGAATTTCCCCCTGCTTTTTTGCGACGCTGTTTACGGTTGGATATGGGGCAGCCCGATAGCGATCGTTTAAAGCAGATCGTGGAAACTCAATTGGGGGCAGACCTGAAGGCAGAAGCAGAAAAACTGATTGACTATTTCCGTCAACGCCGAGATGAGGGGGATGGTAACCTGGCAACGGATCAGTTATTAAATGCGGTGTTTTTAATTACCCAGTACAAGGCACCGGAGAAAGACTTTAAAGAAATTCTATTGCGTTACTTGAACCAGTAGGGGATCCGTAAAATGTCGATCGCTTCCCTATCCAGAGAACCACTGCAACACTTTGTAACCCAACTGCGCGAAGCCGGACGAACGGTAGGGTTAGATTTGGGTGTGGAAGAAATTCTGGATATTTTCTGGTTGGCAGCCCAAAGCGAACATCAACCGATTTCTCCAGGGAAACGAGAGGATCAGGGCTTTGTCTCTGGATCTCCCCAGGGATCCGAGGGGTCTAGCCAAATGATCGATCCATCGTCTGGATCTTCCACCATACAAAAACGGGATCAAGAAACAGTCTCCGTGACCACAGAAGTTCCCCAACGATCGGAAATCCATACTGCCCTGGGCAGCGCTCTGCCGATTCAGATTAGCGCTGCAAAAGCCCTCCGATCGCAACTGGAGCTTGCCCGCGCCCTGCGGCCCCTAATGCAGAAAGTGCCCTCTCGCATTCAGTACCAGTTTGATGAAGAAGCCACCGCCACCCAAGCCGCCGAACAACGTTTTGTGTGCCCCGTCCTGATCCCCAAACCGGAACGCTGGTTTGACCTGGCGATCGTTGTGGAAGATAGTCCATCTCTGAAGCTGTGGCAAGAAACCATTAACGAACTCTGTGACTTGGCTGCCGGTCAAGGGGTTTTTCGGCACGTTAAAACCTGGCGTTTAACCTCAAAACAGGGAGCCCTTAAGCTTGTTCCCCTCTGGCACCAAAGCGCCGCGACCCAGACCAGTCCCCTCGATCCAGAGACCGTGATTAAGCCGGAACGTCAACTCCTTTGGTTCATTTCCGACTGTACCTCTAGCCTCTGGGATACTCCAGATCTATACCGTATTCTGGCGCAATGGGGAAAAAATATGCCCCTCACCGTCATTCAACTGTTCCCTGAACGCTTGTGGGGACGTACTGCCTGGGTTTAGGAGACTCCATTCGCTTTAGTGCAGATCATGCCGGTTTACCCGTTCAACAACTAAAAACCCTTGGGCTAGATGCAGACGATCGCCGTGATGCCAACTTGGTCAATTTTCCGGTGATTAGCCTGGAACCAGGACCCCTGAAACGCTGGGCAAAAGTAACCGTGGGAGTACCTGATGTCAGAGTATCAGGCATCAGTATTGACCGAACTCAGGTCAGTTTGCGGCCCGCAGAAGACTCTACCAAGCAAGACGACGCACCCCCCCCTCGATGATGAAACCAAAGTTCGTCTCTTCTCCCTGAGTGCATCCTTGACTGCCCGAAAGTTAGCAGGCTTAATGGCAGCAGCCCCCGTCAGCTTGCCCGTGGTACACCTGATTCAGCAAACCCTGTTGCAAGAGTCCACCCAGGTGCATGTGGCAGAAGTTTTCATGAGCGGGCTAATCCGCGCCTTTCCTCTGCCTAATGACCCTACTCAACGCGGTTACGATTTCCTGAGCGATACCGTGCGCGATCGTTTAGGCAAAGCCGTTTCCATTCCCGACACCCTCAAAGTCATTGAAACCATCTCTGCCCACGTTTCCCAACGCCTGGGACTGGGCACCAAAAGTTTTCGCGCCCTCATAGCCCTCAGTCCTACCCTGGAAGCAGATCAACAAACAGTGCTTCGCCCCTTTGCAGAACTAGCCATCAACACTTTGGAAAAGCTCGGTAGTGACTATTGCGCCATGGCCCAAACCCTGAAGCAACAGTTACGGGGTAACCCACCGCCTCCTCTGCCCACACAAGAGGATGCCTGGCCACCGTTGTTAACCGATTTTCCTGTGGACAGGGCTACGGTGGAGGTGGAAGAAATAGTCCAGTATGAGTTTGAGACCGCAACGATCGCTCAAGATCCTGAAAGTGCTAAATGGGTGATCAGCAAAACCATCGAGACAGCATGGGGATATAGAGAAGCCCTGAGTCAGGATGTGCAACTGAACATGGTAGAAATCACTGGGGGAACCTTCACCATGGGATCGCCTAAAAGTGAACCAGAAAGCTCGAATAGTGAGCGACCGCAGCATGAGGTAACACTACAGGACTTTGCCATCGGTCAAACCCCTGTAACCCAAGCCCAGTGGCGCGTTGTAGCCGGATATCCCCCCGTGAATCCTGAGGTTGAATTTAAAGAAAATCCTTCACAGTTTGAGGGAGACGATCGCCCTGTCGAGAAAGTGAACTGGTATGAAGCAAAAGAGTTTTGCGATCGTCTCAGCGCTGCCACCGGAAAAACCTATGACCTGCCCACAGAGGCAGAATGGGAATATGCCTGTCGGGCCGGAACCACCACCCCCTTCTCCTTTGGGGAGATGATTACTACGGAGCTAGCCAACTATGATGGGAATTACCCCTACAACGGTGGGACTAAGGGAGAATACCGGGAGCAAACAACCCCGGTGGGTACGTTCCCAGCTAACGCCTGGGGGCTATACGATATGCACGGCAATGTGCGGGAATGGTGCTTAGATCATTGGCATAATAGCTATGAAGAAAAACCGGAAGAATTGAGACAGAGTGGAAACACTGCATGGCTAAAAAGTGATGAATCGAAATACCGGCTGTTGCGCGGTGGTTCTTGGGTCAACAGTGCTAGGAATTGTCGCTCTGCCTCCCGCGACAACTCCTCCCCCGATATTCGTTACAACAACTTCGGTTTTCGTGTTGTGTGCCGTTCTTCCAGGACTCGTTAGCTCTCTATACTATAGTACTCTTGCACTATACGCTCTGGTCTTTACCCTTTTGTCGCCCCTTGGGGGCCGGATTTAAATTTTTAAAAATGAGGTTTTCCACAACCCACCTACTTCGACAAGCTCAGTATGTCACTCAGCACATCGTCTAACTCCTCCCAAGAGGAGAGCCAAACCTTAAGTTAAGGTTAAGGAAAGTGTAAGAACGGGTAAAGGCCTGAGATATTAAGCCTCCCTTTTGAGAACGGTGGTCTCTGCCAAATGAAAGAATTACCCATTATTCAGCGAACCTATGATCTGATTCGCTGGTATGTACCAATCCTGAACCGATTGCCCCGAAACCATAAGTTTACGCTGGGCGATCGTATTACGGGTGGATTCTAGCAACTCCCCCTCTTGGGCTACCGTGTACACATAAGTCGATCTTTAATGCTCAAGCGAATTTCCATCCCAAGAAAATGAGATCAAAACTTCGCAGTCCTCGAACTAAAGTAGATATTCCGGCAGGACGTTGAGATTGATAACCAGACCAGCCTCCAAGTCTTGCAATGATCCAATTAGCCCATGCGAGGGATTTGCAACGATAAGGATTCTTCTGTTTTTGCGTTCGCCCTTCCAGGGAAGGCATAAGCTGCTGCAAGCATTGTTGTTCTTCTGGAGAAAAAGTAAGAGAAGCGGAGAAATCCTCCTTATCCCGACCTTCGAGCAATTGTAAAGTTTTAACAGCAACGGATAACCCCAGCACAGCTAACCGAGCAATTGCTCCTGTGGTTGCAAGCTGACTTGCTTCAATATCTAGACCTACACTTTTCAATGTTCCAAAAAGCTGCTCAATCCTCCATCGCCAGCAGTACCATCGAATGACTTGTAAGGCCTGCTCGAGAGAAGTCACTTCATGGGTGGTCAACAACCGCCAATGAATCGGCTCTACACCTGGCGGGGGACAAGCTTCTCGTACTTCCACTGCATAAAGCCACAGACCCGCAGGATATCCCTGATCCTTTAATTTAACTGGACACTGAATTTGGACTTTCGTAAAGCGAACGGTGAGTAGGGCTTCTCGTTTGGGTTGCTTTCTACGGGGATCGCCCTCAATTTCTAAGGTATAGCTTCCTTCACAAGGTTGGCGACCTAGGTAGTCATATAAAGATTCTTTTTGTCCTCTCAGACATCGATTCTGGCAAGCTCTGACCAAAACATGGGTGTATCTATCCGGAACCCTGGCGAATTCTTCATATATATCACTCTCTCGGTCACCGATATAAGTCACGAGGGATGCCCCTCCCGTTGCTAAGCAATAGCGACTATCTTCTGCTGAGGATAGCCATTTGTAAGATTCCTTGTCCTCTATCGCTAAGTTCGCGTAATTCCTATCGTACTTGTCTGCATGGTCTAGCGCCCGTGTCCATATTCGCATCGCGCTTAAACCCAGAGGGAGTCCATTTTCAGCATCCAAAATCAAAGTGGGATGGATAAAAAAGCCCACGTCTTTATTATTGCCAACAACACCTAATCCTTTGGGTTTGAGCCGACCTCGATGTGCCTCCAGATTAATCTCGCTTGTATCACTGATCGCCAAGACGTGTCGCCCTTCCACTTGCTCCTGGCAATGGGTTTGCAGACTTCTGACTAACTCCGATATCGTCACCTGCTCATTTTCTAAGAAACGATAATAGCCCACCTGCTCAGCCCGATTACGGCTAATGGCACGAATATTTAAGGATTGATGTTCTTTGATTGCCTCATACAAAGAGATACCCTTTTTTCAAGCCGAGAGTCTCCAAATACGGACTTTTTCTCTTGCTGCGCATACATCAACACCGGATTAGACATGGTTAACTTCTCTCCGAACAACTAGTCTTCTCAGTTTAAGACCAGTTTGTGTGTACACGGTAGC
>JBEAPM010000497.1:0-2625 GCA_041164445.1 Cyanobacteriota bacterium | reverse complement strand
GCCACGCTGGGCCGCCTGAGTTTCTAACTTCACCAAAGACAGATCCAGGGTTCCCCCGCCAAAATCCACCACCAGCAATAGATCTTGATTGTCCATGCCATAGCCCAGGGCTGCCGCCGTGGGCTCATCCAGCAGGCGCACCTGTTGCAGATCGGGAATCTGCTCGAACACCGTACCGAGCCAATGGCGATAGGGCTCAAAGCTATCCACCGGCACCGTCAGCACCAAACTGTCTAAGGGCAAAGGAACCGCCTGAATGCCTGCAATCACCGTCTCCAGGAACCAGGCTCCCACCTGTTCAAAGCTAATCAGTTTGCCGTCTAACTCCGGTTGAAACCCCGGAACCGCCGCCCCAATGCCCCGCTTAAAACTCTGGAAAAAACGGGGATCCTGCCGCACATCCAGCCCCCGATCCCGCACCGTTTGTCCCGCCAGTACCTGAGGTGTTTCCGCTGACTCCACATAGACCAAGCTGGGAATGAGGGGAGGATTTTGGGCTAAGAGGGTACTCAGCCCCGGCAAACTTAACGTTTCTGCTTTTTCGGTGACGGTATTCCACCGGGCCACCACGGTGTTACTCGTCCCAAAGTCGATGGCGATCGTCATGGGCTACCAACCGAAGCTGGAATACAAACTAATCTCTTCCCACGCTAGGGCAGGGGGCGGGGTGCTCTCCTCTTGCAGAACCCGTGTTTCCGCACAGAAGGTTGCCTTATTCAGTCCCCCAAATAACTTGACCGTACTGGCCCGCAGCCGCAGGTTGGGGGTTTGAAACCAGAACCGTTCCAGAGAACTCATGGTTTCATAATCCGTAGTCATCACCAGGGCATCCTCCGCATCAATATAATAATGCCCAGCCACCGGAGCCGTTTCCGCATAGCCCCGATCGCGGAGGAGTTGACCTTCCTGGGGATTGCCAAACTCAGGAACGATCGCAAAGACCGCTTCCCCCTCGTGATTTTCTTCCTCCTTATCCCATTCCATAGACCCCTGCCACATCACCGCCGCACCGCCCACCGAGCGATCGACTTCCACCTCATGAATACCGCAGGTTTCCTTGACCCGATCGTCTTCTGGGGTGAGACACCGTACCCGAATGATAGAATCCCCTGACTCCGAGCGGCGAAACGGGAGGTGATGGGTTGTCCGTTGCGATCGCCACCGACCTTCACTATTCCGAAAAAATTCCATTGCATCCATGATTCGGCTCCTAACAAACACCAGCGCAGAAGGCGCTCTGATCTGAGATTAGTGGATCCTAGCAAAAAAACTTGCACCGTTCATCACAATTCTCGGCTTTGTAGTGAAAGTGGAAAAATTTAATGGAAAAGTGCGGCGCACCCTGCCGCCTGAAGTTAATCGCCCAATTCCTGAAGGAACCTGTGGAAAAACCCGATTTTTAAAATTTTAAATCCGGCCCCCAAGGGGCAGGGGTGGGTTCTGCCCCTCCCAGGAGGGGAAAGGGGAAAAGGAAAAAGAGAAGAGTGCAAAAGTACTAAAGAGCAAAGGGCTACCGAGTCCTGGGCGCGGGGCACGCAACCCGGAAGCCGATGTTGTAATTCCTATGGGCGCGCGAATAGCTGTTCCGATAGGCGGAACGGCAATACCCTGGACTGTAGTTCCAAGAGCCGCCACGTACCAAACGAGTTGCCGAATCATCACTAGAAAACCATGCGGAACCATAGGTCGGTGCTCCCTGATAGTTACCATGCCAATGATCTAAGCACCATTCCCAAACGTTGCCGTGCATATCATAAAACTCCCAATCATTTGGAGGATAACTACATGCTGGCGCAGTTTCACCTCTCCATAAGGCAAGAGAAGTCAGCAAGCTCTTCTTACAACGAGCTAATTCTGGCGTTAAGGTATCCCCAAAATAGTACGGAGTGGTTGTTCCAGCACGACAGGCATACTCCCACTGACTTTCACTGGGTAAGCTTATCGCTTCCTTCACTTTCTTAGAAAGTTCCTGGCAAAATTGCATAGCATCATCCCAACTCACCATTTCAACAGGACGATCGTCTCCTTGGAAATGAGATGGATTTTTGCCTATCACGGCTTGGTACTGTGACTGGGTGACGGGGGTTTCCCCCATCCAGAAGGCAGGAACCGTCACCTGATGCCGAGGTTTTTCATTATCCCTAGCATCTCGATCGTCATCCTTAGACCCCATCCAGAAGGTTCCCCCAGGAATATACACCAGGGTTAGGCTAACTCCATTCCCCAAGTTCAGGCTTCGAGGTGATTTCGTTGCGATCTCCTCTAGTTGAACCCCTGGCGCAAGGGTTTGGCGTTCTGCTTCAAGCTTAGCAATCTCATCTAGTAGAATCCCTGATGAAAGGGTTTGGCGTTCTGCTTCAAGCTCAGCGATCTTCTCTTCAATTTGCTCAATTTGTCTGCTTAAGCGTTTCTCTGCCACAACATCTAGCGTATTCAATTTTTGTTGCAGGAGGCTCTCCCATTCTTCCCTGCGTTGGGAGATTTCCCGAGCAAGGCGATCTAACTGGAGATTAGTGAGGAATTGCCTTCGTGCTGCTTCTTGTGTTTTCGCTTCCTGTTCCTCTGTAGACATAGGGGGATCCCCAGCTTGATGACTCAAAATTTTCAGCAATTATACCCCGTCAT
>JBEAPM010000496.1:0-11609 GCA_041164445.1 Cyanobacteriota bacterium | reverse complement strand
CAATTACAGACGGGTCTGGAAAAAACGATCGCTGATTTTCGCGATCGGGTGAGCGTCTAAGAAATTAGGATCCCCTCGGGTTAAGAATCAGTTTAAACTATGAAGCGTCTTGAGCAATCCGTATCAGCAGGAGGATCACCTTCAGTTGTCCGATTTCCTCGGTGCGTCATTGATCATCTAGAAGCTATGAGGGATCCCTGGGTAGGAGCTAGGGCGCATCCATTCAGTCCAGAACCTTAGGGTATCGACATTCGCCGCGCCCGTTCCCGTTTTACAGCTAGGGCTGCAACTATGAGGCATCGGCATTTTATCTCTAATGGATGACAATCCCTAGCATAGTCGTTGGTATTGCTTTCCCAATCCTAAAAAAGCAACTTGGATCACATTACAGGACCTTTGAAGACTAAGGATAGACATTATGCGTGTTTGCGTTATTGGCACGGGCTACGTAGGCTTGGTGACGGGGGTATGTTTGGCTCACATTGGTCACCATGTTATTTGTATTGATAACAATGAAGAGAAAGTCAAGTTAATGAAGTCCGGACAATCCCCCATCTTTGAACCGGGGCTCTCGGAACTCATGAAGGAAGCGATCGCTTCGGGGAATATTGAATTTAGCTCTGATTTAAATGCTGGAGTTAATCACGGTGAAATTCTGTTTATTGCGGTGGGAACCCCTGCCTTACCTAATGGCGAGAGCGATACTCGTTATGTAGAAGCCGTGGCCAAGGGCATTGGGCAGAACCTGAGCAGTGGTTACAAGGTCATTGTCAATAAATCCACGGTGCCCATTGGGTCGGGAGACTGGGTGAGCATGATTGTTCGGGATGGTATCACTGAGCATCAAAAGGAAGCAGCGGAGCAGGGGCAAACCTTAGAGATTACCGCAGAGTTTGATGTGGTCAGCAACCCTGAATTTTTACGGGAAGGTTCAGCGGTTTACGACACGTTTAATCCCGATCGCATTGTCTTAGGCAGTCACTCCTCCAAAGCGATCGACCTGATGCAGGCCCTCTACGCCCCGATCGTCAATCGAGAACCCGCAGAGGATAAGAGCTTACCCCCCGTCCCCGTTGTAGTCACGGATCTCAGTTCGGCGGAAATGATTAAATATGCGGCCAATGCCTTCCTTGCCACTAAGATCAGCTTTGTTAACGAAGTGGCTAACGTCTGCGATCGGGTTGGGGCAGATGTGGTGCAGGTGGCCAAAGGCATTGGTTTAGACTCCCGCATTGGCAGCAAATTTCTCCAAGCTGGGATTGGTTGGGGGGGGTCTTGCTTTCCCAAGGATGTGTCGGCCTTAGTTCATACCGCCGATGACTATGGCTACGATGCGCAATTACTCAAGGCTGCGGTGAGTGTGAACCAGCGTCAGCGCCTGATTGCCTTAGAAAAACTACAGCAAGAACTGAAAATCCTCAAAGGTAAGGTCGTCGGGTTACTGGGGTTAACCTTTAAACCCGATACCGATGATATGCGGGATGCGCCCTCTCTGATTCTGATCGATAATTTGAATCGCTTGGGGGCAAAGGTCAAGGCCTATGATCCCATCGTCTCCCAAAGTGGGATGCGCCATGGCTTAACGGGTGTCATTGTGGAAACGGATCTGGAACGATTGGCCGATGGGTGTGATGCTCTGGTCTTAG
This sequence comes from Cyanobacteriota bacterium, assembly GCA_041164445.1. Lineage (GTDB taxonomy): Bacteria > Cyanobacteriota > Cyanobacteriia > Prochlorotrichales > Prochlorotrichaceae > JBEAPM01. The sequence goes on along the minus strand of JBEAPM010000496.1, from coordinate 9,963 downwards.
TGACGGATTGGCAAGAGTTTTTAGCGATCGATTACGGCAAAATGGCCAAACTGATGGCCCATCCGGTCATGATTGATGGTCGTAATTTCCTCGATCGGGCCGCGTTAGAAGCCGTTGGTTTCCGCTATCTAGGTATTGGTCACTAGGAACTTTCATTAATGAGCAATGAAATGTCTGTGCCGTGCTTGTTTCAGTCCCTAACGGTCCAACTGGGACGGGCGCGGCTAATGTCCATACCCTCAGGATTCTGGCCTTAATTGATGACGCGCCTAACGTCGCCACCTCCAGCGCCCAATCTGGAACTTCAGCTTTCGGTTTTCCTTGGATAACGCAGTACTTGTCCCATGACTTCACCCCGCTTTCAAAGTCAAAGTTTGAACTGGCTGAATCGTCAGCGGCTACGCTGGAACGATCGTTTACAACAAAGTTGGCGATCGGTACAGGTGGCGGTGAGTTGGGGGGCCCAAGTGCTGCTGTATCCCTTGTACATTGCGGTGCAGTCCTCTCGATTGCTCCTCCAGCAATGGCAAACCCGGCAAGCCCCTGCCATGGGGTTGACGGGGGATATTGCTCCTGAGCAAAGCTCCGAGCCCGTAGTCGAAGGTGCTTTAACCGTTGTCGCGCAACCCTCTGGCGGCGTTGTGGAGTCTCCTCCCGATTTTGTAGATCTCTTTTTCAACACCCTCTCCGGAGCCTTTGCCTTTAAACCTCGTTCGCCCCATCCTGCAGGGTTAGCCCCGCTGGCGGAGCCACCCCAGTTACAGGGCATTGCTTCTTTACGACTGGGGAGTGCCACCTGTCCCCAACGATCGCTAGTGTGGGTAGACGATCGGAATCAACTCTGGAGTATTCCCCTGGCCCATCAGCAGGCTTTTCAATACAAAATTCTCACGATCGTCGCCAACCATACGCCCCTGCCCAGCCGCACATCCCTGAAGTTATTACCGGAACAGGCCCAACAACTGCCCCCCGTGCGTTGGATCCATCGCCTGATCAACTGGATGCAAACCAGTCCCCTGGCCCAATCCACCAACCTCTTTCAGGAAAGTCAGATTCATCCGCTGTCCCTACCGGCAGCCCCCTTCCCCAATCCGGTCCCCCCCCAAGTGCAACAGCGGCTTCAGAAATTTTCCCTGGTGCAAGGGGATGCTATGCTGCGCTTTCTGGATTATCACCTCGCCCTGATCGAACCCCAAGGCTCCGGGGCTTCCTCGCCAAGATCAGTCCCTAGGGATTCCGTTTCTTCTTCAACCCCCTCCCCGCTAACAAAGTCACCCGCAACCTTAAAGTTACAGTCTCCCCTTCTCCTTCAACCTAGCCTTTCCTATCCAGAATTGTTTCAGCCCGAACTACAAGAGGCTTCGGACTTGCGGGACGTTGAGGACTTTTGTTGCAGTAGCCGTCTCTCCGTCGCCGTGATGCCGGAGGACTATCGACAACTCCCCCCGATCGCCTCCCCTCCGGTTTTATCCGCACTGCCCCCTGTCCCACCCCAACCGGTTCTTCCTGCCGTAGAGGTGTCTCTAGACTTCGCTCCAACGTTTCCCCCCAGTCTGACCCCAACAATCCTTGAACGCAAACCATCCCCAGTCCTCCCTTCCTCAATCCTGGAACCGGAGCGTCTAGAGCCGGAAATTGAGGTCAAAAGCGAAGCCATCGGCTATGAAAAGCACCCCCTGGAAAACTTGCTCCATTGGATCGATCGCATTGTCACCTGGGTAGAGCGCCAAGTGACAAAGCTCTGGGGGTAAGACTGCGGCAGCTTAACCCGCCCTGGAACTTCTGGAACATAAAATAGCTAACTGCTGCGGATTCAGTTCTTCGATGTTGGCAACGATCGTTTCTGCCCCAGCGGTTTTCAGGGCTTGAGCATAAGCCGTTTGACGAGGGGAAATCTTCGCAGCACTACCACCCTGGGGCACCGGGGGATTCTGCACATGGGGGGGCAACACCCCAACCCCAACCCACTGACGTTGGGGCATTTTGTCCCTCGCCTGATTCACCGTATACAGATCGGCGACGGTATCCCCCGCATAGAACACCGGCAAAGAGTGGGGAGGTAGATTGTACTCTTCTTCTAAGCCCTGCACCATCAGAAAGAGCCCCGTGGGATCCGGTTTATCCGGTGCATCCCCCATGGCCACCAAGGGGGGATTGTCTAGCCCTAACCGTTGGGTCAACACATACAAGGCAGAGCCCCGCGTTGCACCACTGAAAAAGCCCCAGGCATACCCAGCCTCCGCTAATGCCTGCAAATACGATCGCTGCATCAAGAGCGGTTCTTGACTAATGTAACCATCCCACTGCTGCGGATCCTCCAGGTTTTGCCCTCGGTAGCGCCGCTGGAAGAAATCGATCAGTTCATCATAGTTCAGGGCCAAACTATCCCGCGATCGACCCTGGCTTTCCCAATAGCGGTAGGTTAATTCCTGGGATCCCCGCCAATCATTGTTCCAGATGCCCTCCGCCTTTAAGCGATCGATATCTTCCTGAGTAGGCCGGTAAGCGCCTTGGGTATAGTGTTCCACCGTATCTGCCAACGCCCGACGGTAAGACTGCCCCACATCTCGTACCACACCATCAATATCAAAAATAACGATCGCTTTGCAGGGCAAAGATGGAGAGAAACGCATAGACATAGGGGGATAGGAATTAGGGTTTCAGTTTGGCAGATCAGCCGACAGAATAGAGTGGTTATTCTTTCGGTAAGCTTAATAACTTGTTGCATTGTACAGCGATCGTTTCTTGCTATGATTAGCCCCAATGCATATCGGAGCATCGCTATGGTCTTTAATGCTACTGAACTCCTCATTACAGCTTTTGTCGATCAACTTAAGGATGGTTACCGTAAGACCTACGGTGGATATCACACCGATTACGAAGATATTATTGGCTGGGTTGGATCCATGGCGTTAGAAAATATTGCCAACAGCGACGCACTCTATCACAACGTCGAGCACACCATTCTCGTCACCCTAGTGGGGCAAGAAATCCTCCGGGGTAAACATATCCGGGAAGGAGGAGTCACCACGGAAAACTGGTTACACTTCATTGTCTCCTTGGTTTGTCACGATATTGGCTATGTCAAAAAAGTATGTCGTCTCGATCGTGATGGACTCTATGCCACAGGTCAAGGGGATAAAATGGTTCCACTTCCCCCCGGTGCAACGGATGCGGCCCTCACCCCCTATCACGTTGATCGGGCGAAGCTCTTTGTTGATGAACGGTTTCAGGGCAACAGCTTTATTGACGTAGACATTGTTAAGAAAAATATTGAACTCACCCGCTTCCCCGTGCCCTCTGCAGAAGACCATAAAGATACAACCCACTACCCGGGTTTGTTGAGAGCCTCGGACTTAATTGGGCAACTCAGTGATCCGCGCTATCTCAAAAAAATTGCAGCCCTCTTCTATGAATTTGAAGAGACCGGAGTCAATAAGCAACTGAACTACCAAAATCCTGAAGACTTACGGAATAACTATCCCAAATTTTATTGGCATGGGGTGTACCCTTACGTGCGGGATGCCTTGAATTATCTATCGTTAACCCAACAGGGCAAGCAAATTATTGCCAACCTTTATGCCAACGTCTTTATGGTGGAACATATCGATTTTACCAATGTATAACCCTACTGCCCATCACGGTTTGCAAGCGAGTCCAACCTAGCATTTTTGAGGATCCAAAGGATTGATGACGGGATGGCTTCCTCCCCATCCGGCTAATCCAGAAAACCATTGAAATAAGGAACAAGACCTTCCGCTCACCGTAGCAACCATGAAGGAAAAGTCACGATACTTTGCCCCCAGGCTTCAGTTCTGAGGGTTCGTTACCGTGACCCATTAGTGTTTCAACCTGGATGGGGTCATGACCACAAACATTCTGCTGATCCTGGTGCTACTCCTAATTCTCTTGGGACTTTTAGGGGTAGAAGTTTACGGGCACTGGCAGTGGCAACGGAAAACCCTACAGATCCACAATCGTCTCGTCGCTCAAACGGCTCACACCGTTCCCGAAGGCCCCCGACGGGTTGATTTTGCAGAATTGGAGGATTTACCTTCCGTGGTACAGCGTTATTTCCGGGAGGCGTTAACGGAGGGTCAACCTCTGATTACTCAGGTCAAGGCTGAGCATCAAGGGCAGTTTAATCTGGGTGGGGCAACAGAGCGCTGGTTTCCCTTTACCTCCCAGCAACGGGTGATGATTCACCCTCCAGGTTTTCTCTGGGATGCTCAAATTTCACCGCTTCCGGGCATTGCTCAAATTCTCGTTCATGATGCCTATGTAGGGGGAGAGGGGATCCTGACCGCTAGTCTAGGAGGTTGGATTTCCATGATGAAGATTCAGTCCCGAGGTGCCATTTCCCAAGGGGAATTACAGCGTTTTCTGGCGGAGGCGTTGTGGTATCCCACGGCATTGTTGCCCAGTCAGGGCGTGAAGTGGATTGCCCTGGATGAAACAAGGGCCCAAGTGATCCTCCGGGATGGGCTGATCATCATTACAATGACGGTTTATTTTAATTCTGAGGGGTTAGTCGAGCGAGTACGGGTTGAGGATCGGGTCAGAGCGGTAGGCGATCGTTTCATCCCTACTCCTTGGGAAGGCCGCTTTTGGGATTACCAACGGTGGGGGCAAATGCTGATCCCTGTACAGGGGGAAGTGGCCTGGCTCCTCCCAGAGGGGCGTTGCCCCTATTGGCGAGGAGCCCTAACCAGCCTGGACTATACCTTTATCTAGTAGGGGTTGATGGTGAGGGATTGTTGATGGAAATCGATCGCTCGATCGTACTGTCCCAAACTCTTGTACGCAACGCCCAGATTGCCGAGGCTGCTAGCTTCCCCTTGTCGATCGCCAATTTCCTGGTTGATGGTGAGTGCTTGTTGAAGGAAAGCGATCGTTGTATCGTACTGTCCCAAACTAAAATACGCACCGCTTGATACAGTTGCTTCGCTTGTTCCCAGGACTGCAATGCTTCTCTGAATTGGCTGGTTTGAAATTGTTGAATCCCTTGTTGTAAAAAACGATCGGCTTCAGCTTTTCGAGGATCATTCGTTTGGGCAAGCAACAGGGGTAACTCGGAACTCGGAGGATTTTCTGCCAGGGCGATCGGGTTTAACGTGGGATCAGCAGGGCTGAGGTGATGGCGATGGAAGGGAGGGAAGCGATCGGGTGGGGCAGCATGGGGTTTTCTCCGATAGAACCAGGTTAGGCTACCAACTTAAGGCGGAAGAGTGCGGCGCTCCGCGCCGCACTCTTCCATTAAATTTTTCCGCTTTCAGTGGAAAGCCCCAGGTTAATTATATCCGGTTGGGATAGGGGCGAAGCATTTGCAATAGGAGTTTCTGCACACATCCAAAGATTTTGCCGCAAATACTTCGCCCTTACAAAGCGATCGGAGCGATATAATGTAGTGAATTTAATCCAGCAGTCCATTATGAAAGCCTACGAATTAGAAGCGATCGTCGAAACAGACGGTAAAGTTCAATTTCCTGATTTCTCCATTGATAATGATAGTCTCTTTTAGCGATCGTGCAACCTCAGACCTATTCCACGGAATTTCTAGCCGTTATTCTCGAAGTTTACCTACCCAAATTAAGGAGCCTTCTCTCTACAAACTTGATATTCTAAACGCAGCTAAAGAACTAAAGGATCTCCGTTCTCCTCCGGGGAATAAGTTGGAAGCTCTGAAGGGAAATTTATCCGGTTTTCATAGCATTCGTATTAATTCTCAGTGGCGTATCGTTTTTCGTTGGATTGATGGAAATGTTCACGATGTGCAAATTACTGATTATCACTAACAGAGGAGGAAATCTTTTTATGATCCCTAGCCACAGAATAGCAACTCATCCGGGGCTTATTTTACTTAAAGAATTTCTTGAACCCTTAGATTTAAAGCCAAAGGATTTGGCACTTCACATCAACATTCCTGTTCAGAGAGTTGATGAAATTATATCTGGAGAACAAAATATTTCTCCTAAAATAGCCTGGTTACTGTCGCAAGCCTTTGAAACAACACCTGAGTTTTGGCTGAATTTGCAAGCAATTCATGATCTATCAGCTAATCGTCCTGAGAGCAAGATTAAGTCATTAATAGAGGCTGTTTCATCACAGACTTAAGCAATCTTTTGGAAGGATGAGATCGTTTTTAGGGAGTGGGGAAAGCGATCGTTTTTTATGGTGGGAAGCGATGGCGATGGAAGCGATCGGGCGGGGCAGCAGGGGTATCTCCGAATCCGCAAGAAGCAGGATAATTATAGGTCGGAACGATCGCTCTAACAGACAAACCCATTTCAATGGGTTAAGCGCGGTGTGGAAAAGTGTGGGAGCGATCGGTTTTGGGCTTACAATGGAGAAACGATCGTTTGAAAGTGAGGAACAGGGGGAGATGAGCGATCGATTAAGGTGTTAGTAACCTCAGATTGGGAACATTTAGAAAATCTTTCACATTATGGGTGACTAGAGGGAGATCATGACATAATGCAGTGGCTGCAATCCAGGCATCTTGAGGAGCAATTATCCGACCCAACTCCTGCCGGTTAGCCCTCACCTTTGCCCATTGTTGGCATAATGCCAGATCCGAAGGGATGATTAAAAAAGCATCAAGATATTGCTCTAACTGAGACACACGATGCTCGCCCCATTTATGAATTTTAGCCCATTGAAATAACTCAGCGACTGTCATAAATGAAAGCGCTAGTATAGATCCAGATAGCAAGTACTGATACTGTTTTGCCAATGGACTGTTCTTAAAAATAAACGAAGCTACATCTGTATCTAGTAAAATTAAGTTCATAAGCTATGATTCTGTACCATGACGCTCAGTGTTCAGAAAAGCCAAAAAATCATCTATCGATTCTTCCTCTGGCCAAAAATTAGGATTAAGACTGCAAACTTCTTCAAATGTAAGAAATTGTTTTTCTTGAAGCTTTTGTACCACGTTAAATCCTTGCCAAAATTGCTGATTTTTAAACCTTAAATCATCTATCGATACGATCGTAAGGTCTTGGTCAACCTGAGGCAGCCCTTTTTTAACTGCGATGATGAATTCAACTTCCTTAAGAATCGCCTCAAAGGAAACATCTTCCGGCAAGCAATTTACAAGCTCAAGAATCACTTGTTTATCACTCATAACTCATCTCCAAGGTATTTTAGGTTAAAAAATTTCTTCTGCCAGCAATTGTCCCTGAACCCTCTCGTACTCATCTTCTAGGAGCCAATCCTGTGCCGCCTGATAGGTTGAGTGAGTCACAACAAGCTTATACTCAGCAGCCGGATTAAAAATACGACAACTCCCATCTCGATCGCTAACCAACATCAAAATTTTGGGTGGAAATAATACAGGATCAACCCAAAGTTCTAACATTTTCCAGGTTTTAGCTTGTTCGGCGAGGGCCGGTGCGTGGGATAACATGATACTGACCTGTTGATTTTACAATTTTGATCATCGTTAAAATGCTTCGCCCGTACAGAGCGATCTCTAGTTAAATAGGAAGAGGATATTAAGACAACCGCAGAAGAAACTTGAGCAAAGCCAGAGAACGGGGGGTTAACAGGGTGCGGCGATAGGCATCGGCGGCTTTACGAATGATTTCCCCCTGGGTGGGATAGGGATGGATCACACTGGAAATGCCGCCGAGCCCAATGTTATGCACCATGGCCAAGGTGATCTCATTAATCAGATCCCCAGCCCGTTCCGCTACGATCGTTGCCCCAATGATTTTATCGGTTCCTTTTTGCACCTGAATTTGCACAAAACCTTCCGTCTCACCCGTTGCCACGGCTCGATCGTTACTCTCCAAGGCAATCTTAAAGCTGTCTACCGCTAATCCTTGGCGCTGAATTTCCGCCTCTGAGAGTCCCACTTGGGCAATTTCTGGAGACGTATAGGTACAGCGGGGAATTACCAAACTACTGAGTTTGTACCGTCCCAAACCAAAGGGAGAGAAGAGGGTATTTTTAATGACGATGCGGGCGGCAGCATCTGCGGCATGGGTAAATTTCCAGTCCAAACAAATGTCTCCCGCTGCGTAAATGCGGGGATTCGTGGTTTGCAGCACATCATTGACCTGGATCCCCCGCTTCCGATCGTAGGCAACCCCTACCGCCTCTAGGTTTAAGCCTTCCACATTGGGCGATCGTCCTGCTCCGACTAAAATTTCACTGACCGTTACGGTGCCGGATTGGCCCTGACTGCGATAGGTGATGGTTTTGAGCCCTTGGTCATCTTGCCCTACCTCCTCAATCTCTGCCCCTAAAATCAACTGCACCCCCTCAGCCGCCAGACGCTTTTGCACAATGAGGGCCGCGTCAGGGTTTTCTCGGTTGAGTAAGCGATCGTGGTTGTGGAAGAGGATCACCTGGGCTCCCAGATGCTGAAAGGCCTGGGCTAATTCACAGCCAATGGGCCCCGCCCCTATCACCGCTAGGCTGGGGGGACAAGTGGTTAGGGAAAAGACTGTTTCATTGGTCAGGTATCCGGTTTCGGCTAACCCAGCGATTTCCGGAATGCGCGGTCGGGCCCCGGTGGTAATCACCGCCTTTTTAAAGCGCAGTTGAGAGTCTCCCACCTGAACCCGATTTTCTCCCAGAAAAGTCCCGGATCCGAGGAAAACATCAACCCCTAACGCTTGAAACCGCTGCACCGAATCGTGATGGCTAATACTGGCCCGAATGCGGCGCAACCGTTCCATCACCGCTGCAAACTCAACGTTATAATCCGCTACCGTGACTCCCAGGGTACCGGCTCGTTGCAAGGCTCCTACCGCATGGGCTGAACTCAGTAAACATTTGGACGGTACACACCCTACGTTTAAGCAATCTCCCCCCATCAGGTGCCGCTCAATCAGGGCTACTTTTGCCCCCAGTCCTGCTGCTCCGGCTGCTGTGACCAGTCCCGCCGGGCCCGCTCCAATAATCACCAGATCGTAACAAGCTTGGGGCGTGGGAGGAACCCAGTCTTGAGGATGGAGGTGTGCAATCAATTGCTCGTTATAGCGATCGAGGGGCTGCACGGGGGGAAAGTCGCGGATTGAAAAGATAGCAGTCATGAAAAGTGGGAAGGAAAGAACGATCGTTCTGAAGTGAGTCGCCTTTTAATATAATATTCGGGTCAGTTTTTTACGATAGGCTTGGGTCAGGGGATGATCATCTCCTAATAGATCAAAAAGCAAAATCATCGCTTTACGAGCCCCGTCATTACGATACTTGCGATCCCGGGAAACGATCGCTAAAAATCCTTCTAAAGCCGCTTCATATTCTTTTTTTAGGGCACAGTGAACCGCTGCTTGAAATGCCCGATCTACCTCACTCGCATTCCCTTCCTCTAGGGTAATTTCTTCTAAAGTCAATAATCCTTTTAAGGATGCTACTTTTTGTGTCCAGGTGGGGTCTGTTGTCTTCACTTGATCTAACAACTGTCTCGCGTAGTCGCCTTGCTGATGCATTTGGTAAAACTGAGCAGCAGAAATCAACAGTTCAGGACGATCGGGATATTGTTGTAGAAGCTCGGCAAACCCCTGCTGGGCCGCTTCGATTTGCCCTTGCTCCGCCAGCAGTTCCGTCGTTAATAACGTGGCATCCAGCTTAGAGGTGAGTCCTAAATCCTTTAAAAACGATCGAATTTGAGGCTCTGGCAAAAAGCCAACAAAGCCTGGGCGCATCTTGCCCTCTAGCGCCACCCGAACATCAGGAACTCCCTCAACTTTATACTGTTTAGCGAGGGACGGATATTCATCAATATCCAATTTAGCCAGGACAAAATCATAGTCTTGGCTTAAAGCTTCCAAAACCGGTTTCAACATTTTGCACGGGCCACACCAAGTTGCAAAAAAATCAACTAAAACAGGGCATTGAAACGAAGTCTCTATAACTTCATGGACAAAGTTATGACTATTTACAATTACAGAACGACCCATGGAATATCCTCAAAGACGGTTATGATACTCACCCATTTATTGTGACATCTTC
>JBEAPM010000495.1:0-4047 GCA_041164445.1 Cyanobacteriota bacterium | reverse complement strand
CCTTTGTTTTCCTCGGTGCCATTTTAGAAAAGTCAGGCTTAGCCGAGGAACTCTTGGAAAGCCTGGGGCAGTTACTGGGATCCCTCCGAGGCGGACTTGCCCTAGCGGTGATCTTTGTAGGAACACTTTTAGCCGCCACAACGGGCGTTGTCGCCGCCACGGTCATTATCATGGGGATGTTTTCTTTGCCCTTGATGTTGCGCTATGGCTACGATACCCGCCTCGCCACCGGCGTAATTATCGCTTCGGGTACCCTCGCCCAATTAATTCCCCCCAGCTTAGTGTTACTGGTGTTAAGTGATCAACTGGGGGTCTCGGTTGGGGATTTATTTGTAGGAGCCCTGATCCCAGGTCTAATGCTCTCCGGGTTTTATGCGATCTATGTCATTGTGCTAGGGGCACTCCGTCCCGAGTTAGCGCCTGCGATGCCCCCCTCCCCCTTGCCTCCATTGGAATTGTGGAAACGATCGCTTCAGGCCATCTTGCCCCCCCTCCTACTGATTTTTGCAGTCCTCGGGAGTATTTTCTTTGGTTTCGCCACCCCCACAGAAGCGGGGTGTGTGGGAGCCGTCGGAGCCTGTATTCTGGCCCGACTGAACCGGAGATTGAGTTGGACACTGATTCAAGAAGCCGCCCATGCCACCGCCGTTGTCTCGGTGGTCGTCCTCATGATTCTGTTTTGCTCCGTCTTCTTCACGATCGTCTTTGACGCTTTAGGGGGAAAAACCTTTATTACCCAACTCCTCATCGGGTTGCCCGGCGGCAAAGTCGCCTTTTTAATCGTGAGCAACCTGGTGATCTTTGTCTTAGGGGCCTTTTTGGAATTCATTGAAATTTGTTTTATTGCCCTTCCCCTCCTCGTTCCCGCCGCCCAAGCCTTAGGAATTGATTTAGTCTGGTTTGGCGTGATTATGGCCATCAACCTGCAAACCGCCTTTATTTCCCCCCCCGTCGGCTTTTCCCTCTTTTATCTGCAAAGTGTCGTACCGCCGGAAGTACGCACCAGTGACATTCATCGCAGCGCCTTTCCCTTCATGGCCTTACAAGCCCTAGTCCTGATCCTAGTTATGATCTTCCCCTCCACTGTGCTCTGGCTAGTCAACCGAACCGCCTAAGACCCTAACCTCTCCTCGGAGGGAAGTTTGCCTTTATCGTCGTAGAATTTCCGAAACAAAAACCGCAACCGTTGCACTAGCAACCAGGGAAAACGCCAGATTAACGATCGCTTGGGTAGACTGTTGATAATAGTTAAACCGAGTACTCAAATCTTTAGATTCATTCCGTAGCTCTTGAATACTCTCCCTGAGAGCTTCTGACTCCCGCAGCGATTTTTCAGCACTTTCCGCAATACGATCGATGCGTTCATCAATGGGATCTCGTTGGGGGGATGTTAAAGTCATGGCTTTATCTAAAGGATCTACAGAGTAGCGATCGCTCATGGCGCTATTCTAATTCAATGAATTCAATATAGGGGTTAGCTTGCTCACCGTCTCTTGCCAAAATACTACCGGGCAGGCTTTCCGGGATAACTCAATAATTCCCCTATCCCCTACCCCCTAAAACCTAACCCCTACCTCAAAACTCAAAACTCATCACTCAAAACTTCCCTATCCCCTATCCCCTAAAACCTAACCCCTACCTCAAAACTCAAAACTCATCACTCAAAACTTCCCTATCCCCTACCCCCTAAAACCTAACCCCTACCTCAAAACTCAAAACTCATCACTCAAAACTTCCCTATCCCCTGTACCCTAAAACCTGTACCCTATTACCTGTAACCTGTACCTAAGTAGAACGTTCTGTGCGAAAAATCGTTATTGCTGGCAACTGGAAAATGTTCAAAACCCAGGGAGAAGCCCTGGAATTTCTGAAGGACTTCTTACCCTGCTTAGTGGAAACTTCGGAAGAACGTGAAGTTGTATTGTGTGTTCCCTTTACCGCACTGTCTGCCCTGTCCCGAAATTTACATGGGAATCGGGTTCGGATAGGAGCCCAAAATGTCCACTGGGAACCCAGCGGTGCCTACACCGGAGAAATTGCAACGGAGATGTTGCTTGAGTTAGGCGTTCGCTATGTCATCATTGGTCACAGTGAACGTCGCCAGTTTTTTGGGGAAACGGATGAAACCGTCAATCTTCGCTTAAAAGCTGCTCAGCAAGCAGGGCTCAAGCCCATCCTCTGTGTTGGTGAAACCAAGCAACAGCGGGATTTAGGTAAAACTGAGTCCGTCATTATTAAGCAGCTTGAGCTAGATTTACTGGATGTGGATCAAGAGAACCTGGTCATCGCCTACGAACCCATTTGGGCGATCGGTACAGGAGATACCTGTGAAGCAGGGGAAGCCAATCGGGTGATTGGGCTGATTCGCAGCAAGCTGACAAACCCTGAGGTTACGATTCAGTATGGGGGGTCAGTCAAACCCAATAATATTGACGAAATTATGGCACAGCCAGAAATTGATGGGGCCTTGGTGGGTGGCGCAAGTCTTGACCCCATAGGATTTGCCCGCATTGTAAATTACGAGTAAGAGAAGGAATACACCGAGTGTGCCATTGCTCGCCCCCTGCTAAACGATCGCGCTTTGCCCTCTACCGTAAGCGTTCCCTAGGGTACTTAGTCCTTGCTTGCGGCGGTGTGCGGAGCGCAATGATTAGTTTGGGCCTTCTGGCGACACAGTTTTGGCCCGTTCCCAGTGCCGCTCAAACGACTCTGGGTGAGGGGTCTTCCGTCGGGGCGGCTGGCATTAATGCCTTAAGCCTACAACAAGCGCCCTACAATTTATCCGGTTATAAGATTGGTATTGGCCAAGTCGAAATTGGTCGGCCGGGGCTGGTGGGCTTCGATAAAATTGCTCCCCGCAATCGGGTGATGATGCCCACCCGTGTTTTCCATCAAGATCAACTGGCTACCCCGAACGATCAGGTGGAAGAACATTCCCATAATGTGGCGGGAATTATGATTAGCCGTGACAAGGCATTGCTCGGCGTTGCCCCTGGAGCCCAACTTTATACCACTGCGGTAAGTCCCCTGGGACGCAGTGACCAGCCTGAAGAATGTCGAGCAACAAATTTTATTGCCCTGCAACATGGTGAAGCGGTACGGGTCATCAATTTCAGCTTTGGGGAATCCCTACAGCAGGATCCCCGCCCCAATGCTCGGCTAGATGGTCAAGCGCTGCTGACGCTCTGTGTGGATTGGTCGGCTCGGGTGCATGATGTCACCTATGTGATTGCGGGCAATCAAGGGGAAGGGGGCATTCCCATCCCCACGGATAACTTTAATGGCTTAAATGTTGCCTTTAGTCGTCGGGAGGATGGGCTCTTTCGTAGGGTCGATTTTGCCAACCTGGGGAATGAGTTGGCGGGGATTGCTAAAAGCCGAGTGGGTCGAGAACGGAACCTAGCCGATCGTCGCTCGATTTCTTTAGTGGCCCCCGGCAGTCAGCTTGAACTCCTGAATCCCGATGGCACTACCACGATCGCTAGTGGAACCAGCTTTGCCGCCCCCCATGTGACGGGTGTCGTTGCCCTGCTGCAGGAGTACGCTGAACGACGCTTACAACAAATGCGAAAAACGGTGGATCCCTTCTGGAGTTTTGCCAGTCGCCGCCACGAAGTGATGAAGGTGATCCTGATTAATGCGGCGGATAAAATCGCCGATCCGGGGGATGGACGGGCCCTCGGCATGAGCCGTAGCATCATCAACCAGCGGGGAGAAACCTGGCTAGAATCCGAAGCTTACCGCAATCCCCTCCTGCCTCTGGATTTACAAATGGGTGCAGGACAAGTGAACGCCCTACGCAGTTATCAACTCTTTAGTGCTGGGCAATATCCCCTAGGACAAGCTATTCCCCCCCTAGGCTGGAACTACGCCAGCATTGAGGCGACGGAGAATTTCCAGGACTATGTTTTTGCCGACCCACTGCAGGCGGATACCTTTCTCTCCGTAAGCCTCAGTTGGGATCGCTGGGTGGATCTCAACGATCCCAATGGCAATGGTGAATATGACATCGGAGAATCCTTTAGCGATCGGGGACTGAATAACTTA
>JBEAPM010000494.1:0-2754 GCA_041164445.1 Cyanobacteriota bacterium | reverse complement strand
AAAGTGATTTGGAAGTTCACCACTGACAATGCCAGAGTGAAATTAAAGCATCTTTACCCGGTGTTTGAGGAAGCGGCATAGTCAAATCTAATGCCTCATTTTAGCTGTGTCGTACCAGTACCTTATCTCTCCTATTAACCCTAATTTTTAGCATTGACGCTGCACTAGTCTGTTTGAGTTCGTTGTACTCAACATGGACGAGTTACCTAGACCTAGACAATCCCGAAAACCTAAAAAGTCTAAAATCCCCACCCTACAAACTGTCCCGCTTTAAGTTGATACCCGCTTTTACCATTGCGATCGCCCACCAGCTAGAACATAAGTAAACTCATCTTTACTCAGGTGTTCTTCCAAAGTACGCAAAATCTTATGAGGTTCATCGTAGGGCCCTTGGGAATAAAAAGGCTTGCCGTTGTGACCAAACTCTATGGGTATTAATGTTTTTGGGCGGGGTCCAAGGTGTTTTTGGGCTTGCTCAAAATCTGGGTGAGGCTGAAATCCTATGTTCGCCGCATAGTCTATTGAGCCATAGATTATAGATTGGGCTTCTTCCAGAGTGATGTCAACCATCTCCTGATCGGTATTTTCTCTAGACTGTTGAATCATAAATTCAAAGTCCCCCCGATGAATCTTGCGGGGGCCAAAGCAGTTTTTTAGCCCCAAACACCACCAATCAACGAGGTAGGATGTTACAAAATATTGCATTCGATCTAAGCGCAGCAAAAATATCTGGGCCTGTCCCCCTTCCAGTACCCCACTCTCTTGCTTCTCCAAAAGTACCTGCACTGCTAGTTCATTGACCATGCAACGTTTTAGGGGTGGAAGCGTTGGGCCTTGTTCTGCCGCTAAAGCGATCGCTTGTTGCCTGATCGCAGCACTCACCTCCGCCGGTCTTAACCCCAACTGTCGAGCAATCTGCTTGGGGGATAAATTGCGGGCACGAAGATCGGCAATCGCTTGAAGTTGTTCAGGGCTCATAGAAAATCGTTAGTGAATCGTGAATGTGACCAACTTAAGGTTGAAGAGTGCGGCGCACTCTTCCCTTAAATTTTTTGGCTTTCAGTCAAAGCCGTCGTGAATAGACTTTCGGACTATTATATTACTTGATCCTCACGCTCCTCATTCCGATCGCTGCTGAAAGAAGTCCTGACTGAGGGTAGCGATCGAGGCTAAAAAGCTGAGCAGAGGGTTGATGGCTTCCGCTTGATTTTCTGAGGTAATAATCACGGTGCGTTGTTCGCTAGGACTGGCTAATCCCTCGGCAATTTGGGGAAGTTTCTCAATGAGTTGGGACTGCAAATAAACGGGGGAGAGGTTATTTGCTATCTCCCGTTGCTTCTGATCTAAATCCAGTAAACGATCGCGTTGCTGAACAGTGGCTTGATGTTCCAAGGCTTCTCGTTCTAAGCGAGTTGTCACTTTACCCAGAGCCCGTTGCGCATGGACACTATTCAGTTCAATTTGAATTTGCACCTTCTCAATTTCCGCCGCAATGCGTTGGCGCTCTAATTCTAATTCCTGCAAGGCTAGATCTAACTGGGCTTGGTTTCGGGCTTGAGCGGTACGGTTTTGTTCCTGTAAGACTTGCCGTTCTGCTTCCTGCTCCAGTTGACTGCGGCGCAGGGCTTCGGATTGATCTCGATCGTATTTAAGGCGGGCTTGTTGAGCCTGTAATTGATCGATTTCATTGGTGGCATTGAGTTGATTCCGATCGCTTTGGAGTTGGTTTTCCAGTTCCTGAGCTTTAATTTCTCGATCGGTTTCGAGCTGAGCGAGGCGGGCCAACTTCTCCCGTTCGGCGCGAAAGGGGGCTTGTAGGTTTTTCCAGAGTTGAGTGGAACTGACCACAGCCTCTTTAATTTGTACGGTCACAATTTTTAATCCCAGTCCTTCCGATCGCCCCTCCGCATTCCGTTCTGAACTCCCTTCTGCCACGGTTTGCAGCCGATGGGTGAGTTCCTCAATAATGGGCTGTTTGTCACTCAGGACTTCATCAATACTCAGGGTGGCCACTTTATCTTTAATAGCGGCTTCCGCCTGCTCCCGCAGTTGTAGGTTCACAATGCCCATGGGATCCTCAGGATCGGAAAAATCTAATTTCCAATAGGCGGTGTGAATGTCCTCAATCATCCATTGGACGTAGGCTTGCACTAATACCCCTTGCCGTTCAATACAAATACACTTGGCATTGATCAAAATGGTTTGTACTGCAGCGGGAATGACTAGAAAAGCATCTGTGAGGGGATTAAAGCGAAAGGAAATTCCTTTACCGATGTGCAGAGCCTGGGCATGGCCACGGCGGGTATGGATGGTGTAGACATTGGGGGGCACAATGACACTTTTCCAGAGCCCAAATCCGGTAATGCGGTAATCTACAGCCTTGCCGGTGGCGGGGGATGAGTCTAAAGCCCCAAATAGTAGGGGAGCCTGGGCCGCTGCTGCTAGGGGGGGAGCAGGCGATCGGCTCCGTTTCAATTGTCGATCTACGGCGGCCTGTTCTTCTAAGACCTGTTGAAGGTAGGTATTTTCTTCGGAAGGTTTGCTCATGGTTTTGACCTGTTAAGTTTCTAGACAAACGAGAGCGATCGTTGCTGAGCCGGAGTTGCTGGCATAGCGTTATCCTTAAAATTTACTAGACATCATAAGGGTACCACCCACGGAAGAATAAGGATTGTGGCGGGCGGCTGCGCGGCCCGCCACAATGAATCGAGGTACCCTATCGTCCGTTATCCAGTCAGAACTTCACGGGGTCTT
>JBEAPM010000493.1:0-3066 GCA_041164445.1 Cyanobacteriota bacterium | reverse complement strand
CCAAGGCAGGTAACCGACGAGCCACATCGTAAGCCCAGGTTACGCTTTGCTCCACTTCTTCCAGGGGCCACACTTCCGCTTGGGGATTGTGTTTCAGTTGGGCTTTCAGTTCTTGTTGCAGTTCCCCAGTCGGGCCAAAGATGCTCACCACACCATTATTGGCAGTGATGGTATCCACCTGAGCCTGAAATTGTGCCCAATCCAAGGGCGGATCGCCGGGGACGGGTTCAGCAGCCTGTAACCACACGGAAACAAGAACCGGATCCGTATTGCCTCGAATGCGGGCAGATTCCAGTGCCACTAAAACCGCACTCAGCATTTGGACAGGGGAAGTCCCCTGCCGCCGCCCGATCGTGTTGGGGATGGTTTGCTCATTGCATTGCCGCAATAAACCGATCGTATTTTGCACTGGACTATCGACCATAATTTCAGGACGATCGGCGTAGGTGAGTACCATGAAGCGATCGCCCGTTTTAATAGAATCGAGAATGGCTTTGCACTGCTGGGTTTCGGCTCCCGTAATGGCTAGGGCGGAAGCAGACTGATCTTTGGCTTGAATCACCAATAATCGCTGGGTTTTGGCATCAGATAGTAGATAAAACACCACAAAACAGATTAGGGCAATCACAACGGTGAGCACTTTGGGGCTTTGCCAAAAGCGATCGTCCTGATCTGGCACTACATGAAGATCTAAATCTTGAGCTGAGTTGCGGACTGGAGGCGTGGTCGCAGGATTAACGGAAGTAGAGGAAACGGGGTAGAGGCGAGAATTGAAGTGACGCATAATAGCAATACCTGTAGAACTGTAAGAACCGTTACGATCGCTCTGGAGGGTGGGATGCGAAGCACTTTACTCCGGGGCAAGATCTTGGGTGAATTCCGCCACGGCCTGGGCCGGAATAGCGATACTCAAGTCGTCAAATTTGCGAAATACGGCGCGGTTCACCCCCACCGCTTCACCTTGGTCATTGATTAAGGGGCTACCAGAACTCCCCGGAGCGATCGCTGCGGAATGTTGAATTTCGCCTGTGTCCGGATCGAGACGACTCACAATTCCCTGAGTAAAGGTGTGCTCTAAGCCGATGGGATTTCCCAAAGCATAGACGGTGAAACCAATGGCGGGAACTTGAGTTTGGAGGGGGATAGCGGGAAGATGCAAAGGAGTATTAATCTCCACGATCGCTAGATCCGTTTTGACATCTTTGCCCCGCACAATGCCTTCATAGGTGAGTCCCTGCACGGTTTTAATTTGCACCACAGCAGCATCCCCCACCACATGTTCATTGGTGACAATCACAGTGGTATCGGAATACCGAATCAAAGCCCCGGAACCCTGAGCGTCACTGGTACGCACAACAACAACAGACCGATAGGTTTCTTGGTAAAGCTCTTCTGGGGTAGAGCTAAGATCGGGCGGAGGAATCGGAACACTGGGGGGACTGGGCAGTGCTGGTGGGGTAGGTGTAGGCTGCACACTGGGAGGGGATCCTGGTTTAGGGTGACCCTGGGCAAAACGATCGGGAATTTGAAGGGTTTCGAGAAAGCCAGAATCACTGGCCAGAGCTATACCCGCCATAACAGCGATCGCTCCTCCCCGTATCCACCACAGCGATCGGGTGGATTCTGCGGAATCGCTGACCTCAGGAATAGCCGGAGGAGCGACCCTTGACCTTAAGGGGGAGGCTGGAGTGACTTCTTGATAACGAATGTGAGTACGCATAAGGGATCAGGGAAAACGGTATACCCGATCGTGCAGGTTGCTCACCAACACGATCGCTAGCACTACAAACGTGGGCTTAACTCGCTTGCCGAAACGCTTTCGCCAGTTCACTGATGAAGCTCTGGGGTAAGGACTGAATCAGTTGCTGAGCCACACTGGGGGCACCGGGATCTGTTCCAGTGGCAAGGGTTTGGCGTAACCGAGGCACGGCATGGTGATCCACCAGTTGAATGAGACCACTAAGGGCACGATCGAACTGGCGCTGGGTCAGGATGGCATCTTCTAGGGGCAGTTCAATGGAGGCTCGAACTTCGCCATCGCTGGGGTCATACTCCAGGCGCAACATTTTGACCTGGTACTGAATGGTCGCCAGGGTTTGCAGGGTAGGGCCTTTGTAGACGTGATCCGATAGGGTCAAAATTTGAGGGGCGTGAAGTTGCAGAAATTCACCATTTTCCGTGAGTTGCAGCACAATAATGAATCGATCGAGGTTGTCTGCATTAACGCCGGTGATAATCCGATCGCTGGAGCGATCGATTTGGTATTTCCAGCCCCGTTGATCGAGGTATTGGGCAAGTTGGCTGAGGGTAGTCGCCATGGGATATATTCTCCATCAGAAGGGTGTACCGCAGCAGTTTGGTAATTGTGTTGTGCTGCTTACTGTCTCTTCCGTGGATAACGGGTAATTTGTGCAATTAGGACAAAAAAAATTTTTTTTCTGCGAACTGCACATTTTGGAACGGAGGCA
The DNA here is from genome assembly GCA_041164445.1 of Cyanobacteriota bacterium. GTDB lineage: Bacteria > Cyanobacteriota > Cyanobacteriia > Prochlorotrichales > Prochlorotrichaceae > JBEAPM01. Next base: position 598 of record JBEAPM010000493.1, on the reverse strand, counting down.
TTGAGAAGGAATTAGATCCGTTCACGGTTTTGGGTGGGACTGTTCCTGACCGGCTGCTGAATCGGATGGTTGGAGTCCTTGATTGAGCCTAATGCCATGAGCCAACGCGACTTTAATGTCATATCCCATTCTTCATCTGCTACCGGGCCATATACTGGGAAGGATATTTCAGGGAAGATCACTGGATCCCCTAATTGTCCTATGCAATCTACAACGTCCGATCGCTCCGCCTTTGGCGATCTGTCCTCTTTGATCCAAAATGCTGCTTTTTTGCGACTGCGGTTACGCAATGTGAATTGCAGCAATAATAAGCCTCTCCCCGAAGAGGATGGGGATTTTCTGGTACCGAATACACCCGCATGGGCAGACACCGAAGACCGGTTTTACAAGCGGATCAGGGAAATGAAAACCCTACTCCTCAATGGGAACAACACCCTAAAAACCCTGAAAAGTCTTTCCTTAGGGGATCGGTTTCCCCTGGCTGCTTTATTGCGGATTTATCTGGATAACCGCAATCTGGTGACGAATGACCCGCTGCCAAAAGCCTCGCCCTATTATCAGCCTCAGGATAAATCCTGGACGATTCTCGATCGCTATT
>JBEAPM010000492.1:0-5021 GCA_041164445.1 Cyanobacteriota bacterium | reverse complement strand
TCGATCGCTGCATCCATCCAGGCCGCTTTGGCCTGACCTTTTTTCTGCGCCACAAACAATGTCCCGGTACCTAGCGCTTTCGTTAAAATGAGCACCTGCCCCAAATTGAGGTGCTGCTTTTGCCAGAGATCCACGGGGTTCACCCAACCATTACAGGATAAACCGAGGGCTAAGGTCTCCCCTGCGGTGGTGTGTCCTCCCATTAAGGAGGCACCCACGCTTTGCAAACGCTCCACAACCCCGGCTAAAAGCTGGTACAAGGTTTCTTCCTGCGGGCGCGGTTGACCGTGGGGAACCGTCACGATCGCCAGGGCACTGTGGGGATCCGCTCCGAGGGCGTAGAGATCATTCAGGCAGTGTTCTGTAATCACTTGTCCCGAGAGGAAGGGGTCTGCTAGGGGACTGGGGAAAAAATCCACCGTTTGCACCAGAAAGCGCTGGGGATGACTTTGAATAACCGCCGCATCATCGGCTCCCGCCAAGCCCACTACAATATCGGGCTGGGGGTCTGCCGCTAGCCGCCCTTCCTGGCGGAGTCGTTGCAAGGTGAGGTCTAACACAGAACGACCGACTTTGGAGCCACAACCGGCACAATACATCAACGGCGGGGGTGAGAGGCGGGTATCCATGTCTCCCATTGCCAGGGGTGGCGATAACTCTTGAAACTTGGCCATGAAACGGCGATCGATCCGATCTTTCCAGTGCCATAAGGTCTGAGACAGGGGCAACCCCCAAACCCCTCGGGAGGCCGCTGCCCGGCCTTCGCCATCCCCAATTAAGGCGAGTAAGGCTTTCTGGGGCACAAAGGGGCGGGGAGTCTCCCCCTGCACAACGTGTCTTAAATTTTCATAGAGGGGTTTTCCCTGACGCACGGCAAAGACTCCGGCCTTGGGGCGGGGATGCGCTGCCATGGTGGCAATATCCCCAGCGGCAAAAACCTGAGGATGGGAGCAGGATTGGAGGGTCTCCGTGACTAAAATAAAGCCTCGATCGTCTGTGGCTAATCCGGAAGCAGCGATCCAGGGGGCCGGGGCGGCCTGGGTTGTCCAGAAGACCCGATCGCAGGGCAGCCTGAACCCAGAAGCGGTTCTGAGCAGGTATCGAGGTGGGGCTGCTTCAATTTCAAGTACAGGATTCTGGAGATAGACCTGAATGTTGCGATCTTGGAGACAGCGCTGAAAGGTTTTTTGGACGGCGGCGGCCTGGCCCGTCATCAAATGCTGTCCCCCCTGCAGGAGGTGAAATTGTACCGTTGGCGATCGGCCCCCTTCACGGGCCAGGCGCTGAATCCGAGCTTGGAGGGCTAAAACCAGTTCTACCCCTCCAACTCCACCCCCAACGATCGCTAGTTGCCAGGGGTAATCGGGGCGGGCTTGCAGGTCTTGGAGGAAGGTTTCCCAGGCTTGGAGAAAGTGGTGGACGGGTTTAGCGGGAATGGCATAGGCCGCACCCGGCACCGTTTGCTGCTGCGGTGTACTGCCAATATCAATGGACAACCAGTCGTAGCCCACGGGGGGACGACGATCGCACAGCACTTGCTTTTGAGCCAGATCTAAGCCCACCGCATGATCGAGATAAAACTGGGCCCCCGCAAACTCCGCGAGGTGCCGTAAATCGATATGACAGTCTTCAAAGCTATAAAATCCGGCGATGTGACCCGGCAACATTCCCGAATAGGGGGCAGCAGAACGATCGCTAATGAGGGTGAGACGCACCCCAGGCAAGGGCTTCATGCCCCACATTTTTAAAACCAAGGCGTGACTATGACCACCCCCCAGCAATACTAAATCCGTCGTGATCATGGGGCTCTGCTTAACCTCGTACCAGTTTCAACAACTCACGGTTTACCGATGGCTCCAATGGCTAGGCTCCAATAGTCCGGCCTAGGCAAAACGTCCCCTTGAACAACTCATGACTGGGGGGGGGAGAATTTCTCCACCGGAACCCCATTGAGGGCCTTGAGCATAAACTCCTTCCACATGGGGGCTACCGTTCCTCCCCCCGTTGCCCCAGACCACAGGGGCGTATTGTCATCATTCCCCACCCAAACCGCCGTTGCCAGTTGGGGAACATAGCCCACAAACCAAACATCCCGCGCCGAACTCGTGGTGCCCGTTTTACCCGCTGCAGGACGATCGAGCCGCGCCGCCGCACCCGTCCCCCCTTCGATCACCCCCTGGAGCATCTGATTTAAATAGGCGGTCGCCTGGGCATCTAAGACTTGGCGAGGTTCGGGGGTATTATCCAGCACTAAATTGCCTTGACTGTCGGTAATTTGGGCAATAAAAGTTGTCTCTGAGTACCACCCATCACTGGCAAAGGTGGCATAGGCCCCAGCCATTTCCAGAGGCGTGATCCCGACTGCTCCCAAGGGCAGGGAAATGACCGGTTGCAGATCGCTTTCAATGCCAATGAGGTGACAAATTTCAATGACTCGATTTAGCCCCACCTCCTGCCCTAGACGCACCGCAGGAATGTTACGGGAGGTTTGAAGTGCTGCGGTGAGACTCATGTTCCCCATGAACGAACCATCATAATTACGGGGTTCATAGCGCTCATCGCCATCGGGATAGCTCACAGGAGAATCAGCGATCGTTGAATAGGGCGTATATTTCCGACTGGCCAAGGCGGTGTAATAGACAAAGGGCTTGAAGGCGGAACCCGGTTGGCGCTGCGCGGCGATCGCACGGTTAAATTGATTGGTTTCATAATCGACTCCCCCCACCATGGCCTTAACAAAATGGGTGCGCGGATCCACCGCAACTAAGGCGATTTGATCCGCTCCAACCGACCAGCGAATTTGGCTAGCCCAATCCTTCACCAACTTTTGTGCCATGGTTTGAAGATCGTAATCTACGGTGGTTTGCACCCGCATTCCCCCGGTTAAAACCCGATCGCGCCCATAGCGCTCGTTTAATTCCCCCAGCACCGCATCGGTCACATAGGGAATCTTGCTACTGCGAAACGAGGTAATTTGCCCAAATTTAATGGGGGTCTTTGTAGCGGTTTCCGCTTCTTCTCGGGTAATCCAACCCAACTCCACCATGCGATCGAGCACGACCCGCTGTCTCCATTTCGCATTTTCCAACCGTTCCGGATCAAACTGGTAGTTGCTATTAAAAGGGCTGTAGTCTTCCGGGGCCTGAATAAACCCGGCCATCATGGCCCCTTCAGCTAGGTTCAGGTCTTTAACGGATTTACCAAAATAACTTTGGGCAGCGGTCTCGGCCCCATAGGTATTGTGCCCCCAATACACTTGGTTCAGATACAGTTCCAAGATCCGATTTTTATCTAAAACCTGTTCAATCCGCAGGGCTAAAATCGCTTCCGCCGCCTTGCGGCTCAGGGAACGCTCCGGGGTTAAAAACAAATTCTTGACCAACTGCATCGTTAAGGTCGAACCACCTTCCACCACCGATCCCGTCTGCATATTGGCCACTAAGGCCCGAATCACACTATTGGGATTAATCCCCAGATGTTGATAAAAGTGACTATCTTCAATGGCTAAAACCGCCCGCTTCAAGTTCGGCGAAATTTGCTCGAGGGGGACAACTTTCCGGTTCGCCTCATCGTGAACCGTGGTCAGCAGTCGTCCCTTAATGTCGTAGATATAGCTCGTTTCGCTGGGAACATAGCTCTGCAACACTCGCACATCCGGCAAGTTACGAAAACTGCTCGCCAGCCCCACTAAAACCCCAGTGGCTAAGGATCCCGACACCATGACGATCGTCACGAAGGTTGCCCCGGCCACCTTTCCCGCCACTTGAATAAAATCTAAAAACGAGTTATACGAGCCGCTCCTCGCCATCTTAGCAGCGTGTTTAGAGCCGGACTGAGCGTCCAGGGGAAGAGAAGATGCGGTACGATTCGCCATATCACCAAAGGATCAGGGAGATAATTCTCCCCTTTAATACTGTATTTCTTCTCATGCGTCTATAGGCCGTCCGCCCCAATCCAACCCCCTAGGGATTAAATCCGCCCTAACGCTCAAGGTTGAAGCACTGCAGAGCCTCTCACAGAAGGACACGTCGCAAAGGCAAAACTAGGGTTCCGCTGTCTAGGGTGCGTCCTCCCTTCAGTCCAACCCCCTGGCGATATCGAGATTAGCCGCGCCTGTCCAAACCAGGCTAAACTATAGGCTCAAGGAACATCCTCCAGGATCCCCCTAAAGGTGGGCGAATCGGTACACTGCCTCAGGCAAAGCCCGCCAAACGAATCCAAGCCCAAGGTACCATTTGCACAGAGGAACGATCGCGGATGACTTATCAAATCCGACAAGCTGACTACTTCTTTGCGACCGTCAGCGATGGAACAGAGCAATCCTACAGCCTGCTGGCCCAGCTTGCAGAACTAGGCATTAACCTCCTGGCCTTTACCGCAGTGCCTGTCGGGGCAATGCGCACCCAATTTACAATTTTCCCAGAAGATAATGCCCAGATGATCAACGCCGCCCGCCAAGCGGGGATGGTTCTGGATGGCCCTCACTCGGCTCTGCTGGTACAAGGGGATGATGAGCTAGGAGCCTTTGCTGCGGTTCATAACAAGCTTAGCGAAGCCGGGGTCAATGTTTACGCCACCTCCGGCATTACCGATGGACGGGGTGCCTTTGGTTACATTGTGTATGTGCGTCCCGATGACTTCAGGATGGCCGCTAGCATCCTTAATCTTTAAGCTGAAACCTTTAAGTTGAAACCCGAATCAACCCGATCGTCGGTGGCTTCCTGCTGTATACCCCATTCAAAATGCCCCTGTTGTTGATAACTATTCTGGCGGGGATAAGCTTTGCCCTGGCCGCGCCCCCTTGGGGGTGGTTTGGATTGGCGTGGTTCAGTTGGATTCCGCTCTGGTGGGCGATCGACCCCTGGGACATCGATCGCCAGGGAAACACTTCCCCGCAGCGCAGGGGCATTCTAGGGCTGGTTTGGGGTCTGGGGTATTATGGCATTAGTCTGCATTGGGTCACGGGACTGCATCCCCTCACTTGGCTGGGAATGTCTTGGTGGAGCAGCATCACGATCTCG
>JBEAPM010000491.1:0-13272 GCA_041164445.1 Cyanobacteriota bacterium | reverse complement strand
GCCCAGGGCGATCGGTTCATGGCCACCTATGCTCCCAGCCGTATGGAATTAGCCCCTCGGGACATTACCTCACGGGCGATCGGCTTGGAAGTGCGAGCGGGTCGGGGCATTCATCCCGATGGCAGCGCTGGGGGGCCCTTCGTCTATTTAGATCTGCGCCACCTCGGTCGGGAAAAAATTATGAGTCGGATCCCGTTTTGTTGGGAAGAAGCCCATCGGCTCTTGGGGATTGATGCGGTGGAGCAGCCGATTCCGGTACGTCCCACCATTCACTATTGTATGGGGGGCATTCCCACGGATACCAATGGCCGGGTACGCTTGGGGATCGAAGGCTTTGTCGAAGGGTTATTTTCCGCTGGGGAAACCGCCTGTGTGTCCGTCCACGGGGGCAATCGTCTGGGGAGTAATTCCCTTTTGGAATGTGTGGTTTACGGCCGTCGAGTGGGCAAAGCGATCGCCCTTTATGTCAGTGATCGAGCAGAGCAGGGAACGCCGGAGAAACTGAGCGATCGTCTAGCCACTGAGTATTTACAAACCACTGAAAAACGATTGAATAGCCTCCTGACTCAAAGTGGAAACGATCGGGTGGCGGCAGTGCGTCAGTCCCTGCAGGACTGTATGACAGAGCACTGCGGTGTTTTTCGTCAAGCTTCAGTGATGCAGGCGGGCATTGAACAGTTACAGCAACTCCGGCAACGTCTCAGCCACATTCAACTGGATGACAAAGGACGCTTCTGGAACGTGGAACTGATTCAAGCCCTAGAGCTAGAGAGTCTGTTTACCGTAGGGGAAGTGATTTTGAACTCTGCCCTCAGTCGCCAGGAGAGCCGGGGAGCCCATTTCCGGGAAGATTTCCCTCAACGAGATGATGCGGGGTATCTGCAGCATACCCTAGCTTTTCATGGGGCGGAGGGGGTGAAGATTCAACATCGCGCCGTTGATTTATCCCTCTTTACCCCCAAGGAGCGGAAGTATTAGGGCGCATCATTTAGCCTGGGCACTTTCATTGTCCAAGGTTAGGGACTTGCTCAACACCTCCCCATTAACTAAGGTGTGGGCTAACCACTCTTCCCTCGGTTCCGCAAAGTCTAGGCGATAGTGTCCGCCACGGCTTTCTTCTCGAAACAAGGCTGAGCGCAAAATTAAGGCGGCAATCTCCAGCAAATTCCCCAACTCTAGCCACGATCGCAAAATGTCATTAATCTGCTCAGGGCTATAGGAGTCATGGGCTGCAAAATGGATGGCCATCGCTGCTGTAGGGTTGGCATACTGGCGAAGGTCTTGGCTTAAGCCTAAAGTCTGCCAGCGATCGCTCCAAAGCTCAATTTGGTTCAACGCCTCCTGCATTCCTGCCGCTGTGCGACAAATTCCGGCACTTTTCCAAATCAGTTGGGGTAGGTCTTGCCGTAGGGTTTTGATCCAGTCCAGTTCCGTGGGATCGAGGGGAAGCGGGGTAACGATTGCTTCTGCCGGGGGGACAGGCTGCGGTAAATCTGGGAGTGGAGTGCGATCGAGGTGGGCCAGGCGACGACCAAACACTAAACATTCCAACAGTGAATTACTCGCTAAACGATTAGCGCCGTGAACCCCCGTACTGGCCGCTTCGCCCACCGCATAGAGACCGGGCAGGGAGGTTTGCCCTTGAAAATCCGTCAAAACACCCCCCATCCAATAGTGGGCCGCAGGGGAAACCGGGATCGGTTCTTTAAAGAGATTAATATTCCACTGTTGACAGACTTTAATGATGGTGGGGAAGCGATATTGAATGCGATCGGGGGGAATCGAGCGCAGATCTAAATGAACATAATCCTGATCGGGATACTGGCTGAGGTGTTGAAAAATAGAGCGGCTGACAATATCGCGGGGGGCTAATTCCCCATCGGGGTGATAGCGCAGCAGAAAGCGATCGCCCTGTTGGTCAAAGACTTGGGCCCCTTCTCCCCGCACCGCTTCACTAATTAAAAAGCGGGGAGCCTCTTTGACCATTAAGGCCGTGGGGTGAAATTGAAAAAACTCCAAGTCCCGCAAGGTAGCCCCCGCCCGATGGGCCATGGCCACCCCATCTCCCGTGCTCAGTTGGGGATTTGTGGTATGGGCAAAAACCTGCCCCCCCCCTCCCGTGGCTAAAACCACTGCCCGTCCTGCAATCCAATGCAGTTTCCCCCCTTCAAAAACCTGCACCCCAACGCAACGAGTCCGCGTTTCATTGAGCCAAAGATCCAGGGCGATCGTGCGATTTAAGACCGTAATATTCGATCGTCCCAGTACCTGTTCTGCCAACGTGGAAACGATCGCCCGCCCCGTCGTATCCGCCGCATGGAGTACACGAGGTCTGGAGTGAGCCGCTTCCCGAGTTAAGGCTAAATCTGTCCCCTTGCGATCGAAGGCTACCCCCAGTTCCACCAGGGAATTGACACAGTCCGCCGCCTCATCCACCAACAACTGCACCGCCCGACGATCGCACAATCCCGCCCCGGCCCGTAGCGTATCTTCCCAGTGCAGGCGGGGAGAATCATCCCGTGAGGTCACCGCTGCAATGCCCCCCTGGGCCCAATCACTAGCCGACAAAGACAAATCATCTTTGTTGATTAACGCAACCTGCCAATCTTGCGGTAAGCAAAGAGCAGTATATAATCCAGCGGCCCCTGCGCCGACGAGAATTACATCAAAGGGATGATTTTGCACGGATTTTTTTCAGGAAAAGGTCACCCATTATAGAACAACTCAGAAGGCAACGCAGACCCTTAACGGGGCAAATTGGGTCTTGATCGAGGGTGCGTTATCCCTGAGATCCAGTCCTCTGACGGGATCAACATGAGCCGGGCCCGTCCCAGGCTTACCGCTAGGGGCTGAAACCATTACAGCATAGGTATTTCATCGCCAACTAATGAGAGCCCCTAGCTTGTAATAATTACCCATCGTCTGTGATAAAGTGATCCTTTTGAAACGACCATCTCCCACAAGCAGAATTGCCCTCAAAGAAGTTGAGTTAAAGAAATGATCAGTGGTTCGACCTTAGCAAACATCAACCTGGGGATTCTCCTTTTAGGGCTATGGATAGGGAATGCGCTCCCAACCGGAGCACAGCAAACACCGCCCCTGCCATCTCCCGCTCCTCAGCCAACCCCGTCTCCGACTTTTACTCCTGAACTGGAGGAATGGGTTCGTCCTCAGGAGGTTCGTGCCTTGCCCGGTACCTTAGATCAAGTGCCGGTGTTCAACAGTAATAGCCCTGAAATTGTCTCGGAACCGGGAATTCTCCTCTCCACCTTTCCTGCCGAGGGCAACGCCCATCCCCAGGCCCACTTAGATTTTGCCTTTGAGGGCCGTTTTGATATTTTTGCCCACCACATTGGTCGCTTTCCCACCCGTCAAGAGGCCCGATCGCTCTACCTGGGGTTGCTGGTGCAAAATCCACCGGAGGCCAAGGAACCCGTTACCCTCTCCCTCCTCCAAGGGGCCAGCTTCCGCACCCAACCGGAAGCGCCCTTTATCGTCCTGCCCTCCTGGGTTGAGGATCCGTCAGGGTTGGTCTATGCGGGGCCGGGTAGTCGGGTCAACAACAGCATTTTACGGCGATATCCCAGTAGGTCACTGTTGCCCGAGCCGTTGGTCTTAGAACCGGGTGAATATCAAATGCTCTACGCCGAGCCGATCGTGCTCAATCGCCCCGAGGAAACCACGATTAATGGACGATCGCTATTGTTTCAGTTAGAAAGCAGTGGCCCCGTCTATGTGGCCAGCCTTGCCTACTTTGGCGCACCCACCCCAGTTCCTACCCCTACCCCAACTCCCGTGAAGCCCAAAGAGGGGGCAGATAATAAACCACCAACACCGGAGCCGGAAGTTGTGCTTCCCCCGGAGGTACCCCCAACCCTAGAGGATTGGATCCAATTGCTCAAAAACGGGGATCTCATTGAACCTCGGGATCGGGCCCCCACTCCCATTGGTCAAACCGATGGCCAAGTAATTTATGGCCGAGTATCTGGGGTAGCGATCGGCTCGGAATGGCTAGGTCTCCTGGCAGACCCCGATCAATTTACCCTCGCCATACCGAGACCGGGAGAGGCGCTTTCCTATCCCATTAGTAGCCTCTATCAAGGAACTTTGGGCACGGGCCAGGTGCAAAGTGCTGAGTTAGAACTTCGCTATCCCGATACGGCCTACCAATCCCATGGCAACTATGGCGTGACCTATCGCTTGGTGGTGCCCTTAAAAAATGAGAGCGATCGGCCTCAAACCGTTGCCCTATCCCTAGAAACCCCCATTAAAGAAAATCAGTTGTCTAAAAAAGGATTACGCTTTTTTGTCAACCCACCGGATCGTATTTTTTTCCGGGGACCCGTGCGGGTGCGCTATCGGGATGCCGACCAACGCCTCGTCTCCCGCTATGTGCATTTAGTCATGCGCCGAGGTCAACGGGGCGAACCTTTGCTAACCTTAGACTTAGCCCCTGGCGAAGAAAAACGGATTAACGTGGATCTAGTCTATCCCGCAGACTCCACCCCCCCTCAAGTGTTCACCATCGAAACCTTACCCCGTCAGACCCCACCCGCATCGTCCGAAGTGTCCGAGGAGGAAACCGATGAAAAACTGGATGCGAACGATCGCTAACTTAGGCGTAATTGGCCTGTCTGGGCTTCTGCTTTTTCCGCTGCAATCCCGGCAATTTCAACAACTGGTTGACCAAAATCAACTGGATGTAAGCGCAGAAGAGCAGCGCTTAGCGCGGGAACGTTCTCGCCTTCAAGTACTTAGGACTGTTCCGGCCTTTGGCTTCGATGCCCTCATTGCAGATTGGACACTCCTCAACTTTTTTGATTATTTTGGGGATGATCCTCTCCGCAGTGCGACGGGATATGACTTAAGTCCGGAATATTTCAAAGTAATTCTCGATCGCAATCCCTATTTTTGGGAAGCTTATTTTTTCCTGTCCGCCAGTACCAGTTTGTATGCCGCTAAACCGGAAGAAACCGTAGCCCTTCTCAACGAGCACTTGCCCCAGTTGAGCCCAACCCTTCCCCCCCAGTCCTATCTTCTCTGGCGCTACAAAGCGACGGATGAACTTCTCTTTTTAGGGGACAGTGATGCCGCAAAAGCGTCCTACCAAATGGGGGTAACCTGGGCCCGGGAGAATGGTTCCCCCTCAGCCCTAATCTCGGCGGAATCCTATCAACAAACCATTGATTTTCTCAATCAGGATCCCGATAGCTCCGCAGCCCAGATTTCCGCCTGGGGCAGCATTTTAAGTAATGCCTTTGATGAAAATACCCAAAAATTAGCGATCGGGCGGATTCGCAGCTTAGGGGGGGATGTCATTCTGTCCGAACAGGGGGGCTACAGCATTACGTTGCCCCAATAAAAAGGCGAGAGGCACTTTATACTTTATTCGTGGATAGACCAGGAGACTGTGAATCGCTATCAAATTTCAGTGACACAATTATCTAATTCACGAAATACCGGATTGTTTAACGAGTAGCAAAGACAGCGGCATGACTATCATTCAGACCAAATTAGTTCAATTACAACATCTATTTCAGGAAATGGAGCAGGCGATCGTTGCCTATTCCGGTGGCATTGATAGTACCTTGGTGGCCAAAGTTGCCTACGATGTTTTGGGCGATCGGGCTTTAGCCATTACAGCGGTTTCTCCCTCCCTGCTCCCGCAAGATCTGGAAGACGCAAAGGTACAGGCCGCAACGATCGGGATTGCCCACGAATGGGTGGAAACCCACGAAATGGAGAACCCCAATTACACTAGCAACCCGGTCAATCGGTGTTATTTCTGCAAAAGTGAATTGCACGATACCCTCAAGCCCTTGGCACTGCAACGGGGCTATCCCTATGTCATTGACGGAGTTAATGCCGACGATCTCCAAGATTACCGGCCGGGCATTCAGGCGGCCAAGGAACGGGGAGCCCGATCGCCCTTAGCCGAAGTGGGCATTAGCAAGCTCGAGGTGCGGGAACTCTCCAAACTTCTGGAACTACCCTGGTGGAATAAACCCGCGCAACCCTGTCTGTCCTCCCGATTTCCCTACGGCGAAAATATTACCGTGGAGAAATTGCAGCGGGTTGGCCGGGCCGAACAATATTTACGCTCCCTGGGCTGGACAGAGGTACGAGTGCGATCGGCCGGAGATACCGCCCGCATCGAGATTCCCAGCGATCGGCTGCAGGACTTTGTGATCAAAACCAACCTGCCAGCCCTCGTCCAAACCTTGCAGAGCTACGGGTTTCTGTTTGTAACTCTGGATTTAGAAGGCTTTCAGAGTGGCAAACTGAATCGAGTCCTTGCTCTCACGTAACCCCAGACTTCACCCCGACCTAACTCCCTGTGAGCCCTGTGAGGGGTCTGCCATGCTTCCACGGCGGAGAATGCAATGCGGAGAATGTAATGTGGAGAATGCAATGGCAGTTAGCGCTTATGGTGCGCAGGATTGCAATCCTCGCAATCACTTTGGCGGGCAAAGCGAAAACAAAACGGGAGAGTACAGGGATCCTTGCAACTTGCTATAAAATCAGGCAAGAAATTTGACTTTGTCTGCTCTTAATCTGGAGTGTGGGGAATGAGTATTATTTTAGCGATCGTGATTGGGTTAATTGCCCTCTTAGCAGGGGTTGGTATGGCGTATAGTTTGCTGGAACACCGCTTAAATGTTCAAGAACAACGCCATCGAACCCGTGCCCGGCGAGATATTGAAGAAGTAGAGCGCTCTTATACCGAGCGGATGCAACAACGAATAGATGCCTTAAAATCTCAATACGACACTCAAATTCAGCAACTCACCAATCAACTTGAAGCAACACCACAGATTGAAACTGTAAAGGCTCAGTACGAAGCCCAAATTCAGGATCTGACCCAGCAGCTTGCGGCCGCCCAGGCAACGCCTACCGCAACACCTGCCACGGAGACTAATATTGCGCTAGCGATCGAGCCAGAACCCTCTCCAAGCCTTGAACCTGACCTAGCACTTGAAGCCACTGAACCAACGGACTTGGCTGAACTGATGGAATTAACCGAACCAACGGATTTGGCTGAACTGATGGAATTAACCGAACCGACCGCATTGGCTGAAGCGCCGGAACCCACAGAATCAACCTTAACTCCTGCTCCCCTGCAGACCAAAACGATCGCCCCTCGATCGTCTGGCATCACCCTGGAGGATCTCACAACGCTACCTTATATCTCCCAAGACACCAGCCGTATTGAGCTTGCCGAAGGTTTACTAGAGGCTCTGCAAGGCCAATCCTGTCTTGAAATATCCCCAACCTTCCTCTTCCAAACCCTCAAACGTCTCAGCCAAGACCCCCTGCCTCGACTACGGGAATTAGCCGTTCTCTGCTTAGCCCAAACCCACTCCTCCCGATCCATCCCCCTCCTTCGTCCCAGGCTCTGGGACACCGATCTCACGGTGGTGCAGGCGGCCAATCAAGCCCTGGAGTTTTGGCGACCCCATGGCAAACTCAAACCGCAGAAGGGCAAATCCAAACCCCGTAAACCCTCCCGCAAATCATAATCCGCCCTTTCCCTAAGGTGAGTGCGTGCCATGCAGTACTTTGTGCCGTACTGTTTGCCGCACTCCGTTTTTGCCCTCAGTTCCTCCGCAAATTGAATCTGCCGGAGGTGTCTTCCCGGAGATGTTCTCCCTGGAGGGCAAACGGGGCAACACCCTCCATAGGGCGATCGAAGATAGGGCGATCGAAGATAGGGCGATCGAAGACTTAGGCTACAGAACCCAGCATTTTTTGTTCAAACTCTTTAATACTGTTAAAACAGCGGAAAATTAAGTGCATACGACTCAGTTCCAGCATCACCTGAACCTGATCGCTCAGGGCACACAAATATAAGTCTCCCCCCTGGTTCCGCACTTCTTTCAGCACTAAAACTAGAATTCCTACCGCAGAACTGTTCATGAAGGTGATGTTATGCATATCAATGAGAATATGCTTGTACCCTTCTCGGTTTGCTTCACGGATCTCCTGGCGCAGGCTCTCCGCCGACTGTTCATCCAGAATACCGGATGGTTCAAAAATTTTATATCGCTCAATCATGGTTCTGTTCCTAGTCCCTTAAGGTTACTGGAGTTTATGTGCAACGCTGGAGAAATTGAAAGGTTGCAACGATCGGGGGCTTGAGGTGAACCTGCCAAAACACTAAAATTCGTTCCAGGAACGGGTACCCACTTAAGGCGGAAGGTGCGACGCTCCGCGCCGCACTCTCCCAATAATTCGTTCCGATTGAAGCGAAAAGCCCCGTGAACGTAGGAAATAACAGATTCCTGTAGATCGCCTTGATGAAAGATGGGAGATGGTTCTCCTCCACCATAGCCCTAAGCGTTCCCTAAGCACATCAGCACAATGTCGTTGGTCAAACGACCTATGGATAGAGTCCCAGCTTTTTTAGGTTTCCCTGTGACTCATTGTAATAAAAGCTGTCTCTTTTACCTAGTCCTAGACCTCAAGCAGGGGATGTGTCGGCCTAGCAGAGGGCTATAACAACCGGGCGGATTCGTAGAGTCGCCGTAAAATAGATATAATTTTATCGCCATATTGCAAATCAGCAGCCCAGCGCCCACTCAGTTGACTCACTAACGGTGCCGTTCCTCGCCGCACAAATCGAAACCGAGGATCAATGATTTCCTGCAAAATGGGCTCTGTGCTGGCATAGGCTTTTAAGTGTTGAACTTGGGCCCGAATGCCCAATCGGATGCTAGGAAAATTAGCTCCCGCTACCCCTCCCCCGATCGCTCCCAAGCCCGCGAAGTTATTTTGGTTAGCCTTGACATCTCCTCCAAAGCGCAGAAAGTTGGTTTCCAAACACATCTGACAAAAGGCAATATCGTGATTAATCCCCTCGATCGCGGCTTCCTCTCGATATAACTTTGCAATTTCGCTAAATTGTCCTAAGGCTTCAGGATTATTGCCCTTGAGAAAGACCATTAACTGCACATCAGAGGTATAACCATGGCCCATAATGCGATCCATTTGCCCAACACAAAGCCGCACGATCGTTTTCAGTAACACACTGCGAGATTCATTGTCCCACTGCACCGAAACATTGTAATTTCTCAGATCCACCGCCTTAATGTAGACCACTCCTCGGTAGTCAATGCGGCGAACCTCGGTAATCTGACTGGAATCAATGCCCAGATTATCCACCAGATCGATCGGGACATAGGAATTATTGTTGACCAGAATGCCCCCCTCTGGGTAAGGCTGGTCATTGAGGCGAATGCCGATACTGGGGTACGCGATACTTTGGGGTTCCTCCTGAGGGGGAACACTCCCCGTAATCTGGCTACTCCAAGCCGCCAATCCATCGGCAATGCCCAGGGCAAAGTCTCGACGGCGAGTTTGTAACAGCGATCGATCTTCCGCATTAGTCAGAAAACCTACTTCCAAGAGAATGGAGGGTAAGACGACATTGCGACAAAAGGCCAAGCTCCCCACCCCAGCCGCCGTATCCGGTTTAGCGCCCCGGTTGGGCAACTGAGGCACCCGGCGAATTAAGGCAATCAACAGCAACTCCGCATGACTGCGACGATCGTCATTATTGGCAATATAAAATGCTGAAGCTCCGCGTACCGTGGTACTGCTAAAAGCATCGGCATGGATTTCGATCGCCACATCCCCTAGACGAGAGCGGGCATTAATCCAGTCAATACTTTGCACCAAACTCAAATCATCCGGCACAAAGAGCGTCTCAAAATTCCGCGATCGTAGCTCCGGCACAATGAGATCCCGGAGTTCGATCATTTCCTGGGCTTCCGTTGTCCCCGCCACGACCGCCCCCGGATCAGTCCGTCCACTTTCGACACCACCATGCCCTGCTGAAATAAAGATGCGTCCCATAACTGCTCCGTAATCAGGAGATTTTGCCAGATACTACCGGAAAGTTTGGCTTTTTGCCACTCGTCACCATCCTAGATAACGATCGAGTCTATACCTCGGCCTTGCCGAAAATTATTTCCTGTGTTACATTTCTTTACATACAGAAACAAAGCTTAACAAAGCAAGCGTTTTCAGAGGTAGCCCAAAAGTTGTCACGAGAAGTGTGGCACGTTTGACCCACGGTATAGCCGAAAAAGAAGGATCCGCCTCAGGCGGTTAACTCCCTTTCCTCGCTCTATCTACCCCCTCGACAAAATGCTGCAGGTTTCCAAATCCACAAAAAGGAGAAAAGGAAATGATTACATTCTTAGTCGCATTAGCGATCGTTGCTTGGGTAGCCGTTGTGGTCTTAGGCAGCCAAGCGTACTTCCGGGGCGAACAATCCAAGCCTATCCATGAGCGCAACTGGGATTCTGACGAATTTGAGACGATCGCAGAATCTGTGACGGGTTGCAAAGTAGATTACACCGATCGCGTTCCTGGCTTCACTGCAAATGACGCTTACGCCAGCCGCTCCCTATAGGCAATTCCTATAGCGAAATACCTTGGCTCTAGCCAAGATGAACCAAAGTTTGACTCTCTCGACTAGCATTTACGCCCTCTTCAGTGGACTGAAGAGGGCATTTTTTTTGTTGATTAAGGCTTAGCGTTACTGGTTACTGCATGCGATCGATGGTGCGATACTGAATGGCTTCCGCGAGGTGAGTCACTTGAATCGCCTCTGCCTGTTGTAAATCAGCGATCGTTCGGGCCACTTTGAGAATGCGATCGGTCGCTCTGGCGGATAGGCCCAACTTGCGAATGGCTCCTTCTAAAACCTGGCGACTGCTGTCATCTAAGACGCACCACTGCCGGAGGTGACGGCTTTGCATTTCTGCGTTGCACTGAATTTTTTCCCCAGCAAAGCGATGGCTGGAGCGGGATCGAGCTTCCTTAACCCGATCGCGGATAGGGGTAGACGCTTCCCCTTCTCCCTGCTGAGTAATTTCTTCCGGTTTGAGGCGATTGACCGCTACCTGTAAATCAATGCGATCCATCAACGGGCCAGAGAGTTTGCCCCAGTAGCTTTCCCGCTGACGAGGGGTGCAGGTGCAGGGCTGGATTGGATCCCCAAAGTAACCACAGGCACAGGGGTTGGTGCTGGCAATGAGGGTAAATTGGGCCGGGAAGGAGACAGACTGGCGAGTGCGGGAAATGCTGACGCAGCCATCTTCGAGGGGCTGGCGCAAAAATTCCAGGACATCTCGCTTAAACTCTGTCAATTCGTCGAGAAAGAGGATCCCCCGGTGGGCCAGGGAAATTTCCCCAGGCCGAGGATAGCTGCCCCCTCCCACCAAGGAAGGGCCGGAAGCGGAGTGGTGAGGACTGCGAAAAGGACGATCGGTGACTAAACTGCCTCGCTCCCTTAACAACCCCGCAACGGAGTGAATGCGGGTGACCTCCAAGGCTTCCTGAAAGGCCAGCGGGGGCAAAATACTGGGTAAACGGCGAGCGAGCATGGTTTTGCCACTTCCAGGCGGCCCGACAAAAATGAGGTTATGACCTCCAGCCGCTGCAATTTCTAAGGCACGGCGAGCATGATATTGGCCTTTCACATCCCGCAAGTCTAGACCTTGATAATGGGGGGTAAGCAAGGCTTCACGGTTGGGCAGGGCCACCGGTTGATAGCGATCGGGATTGTTGAGAAAGTTGGCCACATCGGCAACGTGTTTAAAACCGTAGACCTTCAGTCCTTCCACCAGAGCCGCTTCCTGGGCATTCTCCAGGGGTACCACAATGCCTTCTAGTCCCAAGGCTTTGGCGGTGGCGGCAATGGGTAAGACTCCGGCGATCGGTCTTAAACTCCCATCCAACGACAATTCCCCTAAAAGCAAGTAGCGATCGAGGGCTTCGGGGTGAACCTGCTCTGAGGCGGCGAGAATGCCCATACTAATGGGTAAATCAAAGTTTGGCCCCTCTTTGCGGAGATCCGCCGGAGTCAAATTAATGACCACTCGCCGCATGGGAAAGGCATAACCAGCATTTTTCAGGGCTGCTTTGACCCGTTCCCGAGACTCTTGAACCGCCGTATCGGGCAACCCCACCAAAACGATCGCCGGTAACCCCCCGGACACATCTACTTCAACCCCCACCTTAATGGCATCAATCCCCAGCAGGGCTGCACTCCAGACTCTCGCTAACATCAGTCAAGTCCTCCTATCGGCAAAGCGCTGCAGCATGATGACGAATATGGTCTTCCATAAACGTGGAAATGAAATAGTAGCCGTGATTGTAGCCGGTTTGGCGGCGCAAGGTTAGGGGTTGCCCCACCTTGGTGCAGGCCTGCTCAAACTGTTCGGGTAAGAGTTGCCCCTTTTCTAAAAAAGGATCCGCCGTACCCTGATCAATCAAAATTGGGCGATTATAGGGCATTTTACTAATCAGTTCCGTGGCATCGTAGGCTTTCCAGGCTTCGGGATCCTCCCCTAGATATTGGCTAAAGGCCTTCTGTCCCCAAGGGGATTGACTCGCAGCAGCGATGGGGGCAAAGGCGGACACCGATCGAAATCGATCGGGATTGCGCAGGGCACACACCAAGGCACCATGACCGCCCATCGAATGGCCAAAAATCCCTTGACGATCGGGACGAGCCGGAAAATGCTCCACAATTAAGGCTGGGAGTTCCTCCGCCACATAGCTATAGAGTTGATAGTGCTGATTCCAGGGGGGCTCAGTGGCATCCACATAAAACCCCGCACCGCTGCCCACACTCCAATCCTCTGCTTCTCCAGGGATTCCGGTCTCTCGGGGACTGGTGTCTGGGACAACCACCATTAAGCCCTGCTCTGCGGCATAGCGTTGCGCCCCTGCCTTAACCATAAAATTTTCTTCGGTACAGGTTAGCCCGGAGAGAAAGTATAGAACGGGAACCGCTTCTGATTTGGTAATGGGGGGGGAATAAACGGAAAAACGCATCTCTATGTCGCAGGTCTTGGAGAAATGCTTATAAAAAGTCACTTTTCCCCCGAAACAGAGATGGTGGCTAACGATCGTTGGGGATGCAGACATAATTAAAGAAGGATCCAGAAAACAGTTCAGGTGATAGGGAAAACCGCAGAATGTTGATGAGCGTGTTACTTTTGCCTACCTCATCCTCAAGTCTGCTCCCTCCTAGAGAAGGCGCAGGAGCCAAGCAAGAAAGACTGCTCACTGCCATGAGTTTATCGGCTTATCTTGGTTTTCTCAAATAACCCAAATTTTGATTGATGGTCTTGTACCGCAGTCCTAGATCAGTGGTAAGGACTAGACTGCTGAACCCGTTGTGTGGTGTGCGCCCGAACCACACAACCCATGTAGGATTGCTGGTCTGGAAAACCTCAGGGCTGGCTCCCGTAAATA
>JBEAPM010000490.1:0-5794 GCA_041164445.1 Cyanobacteriota bacterium | reverse complement strand
CTTCTAAATGGGGAGCAATACGAGCGATCGTTTGGCCCCAAATCCCCACATCCATGATCGGTAAGGTCTGAGGCGGTAGATCAGTGTTGGAGGGGTTATAACACTTGCAGTGGCGCAGAATGAGGTCGTAGGACATAGGGGGTAGGGGGTAGGGGGTAGTTTTGAGTTTTGAATGATGAGTTTTGAGTTAGGTTTTAGGGAGTAGGGGGTAGGGAGTAGTTTTGAGTTTTGAATGATGAGTTTTGAGTTAGGGATTAGGGAGTAGGGGGTAGGGAGTAGTTTTGAGTTTTGAGTTAGGTTTTAGGGAGTAGGGAGTAGGGAGTAGGAGTGAAGTGTGGTGGGATCTCCCCTAGCGTACCTTACCAGGGGGGATCGGGGCTGAAACCAGTACGGCATCAGGATTTTATCGCTAGGGTCTACAGCGATCGATAGCTATAGCGCTCGAAGCTTCCTTCGTTGATGTTATTCCAGGTGTACAGACGATCGCGGAAGGTTTTCCACTGTTCAAAAATGGCTTTAAAGTCGGCATCCTGTGCGGAAAATTCATCAAATAAACTGAAAGTTGCCTGCTCTGCTGCGGTGAGAATTTCTTCACTGTAGGGCCGTAGTTTCACTCCGCCTTTGACTAAACGATCGAGGGCTTCGTTGTTGCGAGCATCATACCGCGCCAGCATCAGCATATTGGCTTCGACGGTAGCGGTGCGAATGGCTTCTTGGTATTCGGGGGGCAACTTATTCCACTCGTTCAAGTTAATTTGTAGTTCTAAGGTTGGGCCGGGTTCCCACCAACCGGGATAGTAATAGTATTCAGCCACTTTGTGGAGCCCTAATTTTTCATCGTCATAGGGCCCTACCCATTCCGCCGCATCGATCGCTCCGGTTTGTAAGGCCTGGAAAATTTCTCCACCGGGTAGGTTTTGTACCGTCACCCCTAACTTGGCCATCACCTGCCCCCCTAAGCCAGGAATCCGCATCTTCAGTCCTTGCAAGTCCTGAATCGTGGCAATTTCTCGACGAAACCAGCCTCCCATTTGGGCCCCGGTATTCCCGGCAGGGAATTGAATGACATTAAACTTCTGGGCATACAGTTCCTGCAGCAGTGCCAAGCCCCCACCTTCATAAAGCCAGGCGTTTTGCTGCTGTGCGGTTAAGCCAAAGGGAACGGCCGTACCAAAGGCAACGGCGGGATTTTTACCCACGTAATAATAAGCGGCGGTATGACCACAGGGGATTGCCCCTTGGGACACGGTGTTGAGGACTTCTAGGGGCGGAGTGAGTTCTCCCCCGGCCCGAGGTTCGATGGTAAATTTGCCCCCTGTCAACGCTTTGACCCGATCGGCAACGGTTTGGGCTCCCCCGTAGATGGTATCTAGGGCGGCGGGCCAACTGGTGGCCATCTGCCAGTTAAGGCGAGGTAAGCTGGCGGAACTGGACTCTCCGGAAGGAGAAGTTTGGCTTTGGCAGGCTCCCAAGGCTAAGCCCGTTGCTGCACTAGCGATCGCTGTTTGTAAAAATTGTTTTCGTTTCACGTCAGGGGGCTCCTGTATCAGATCTTCGTTGTTTGTTATACCGCTTCAGAGGCTTAGCCTCTGTAAATTTTCGTGGACTTGCCCCCGCCGATCGCCGTCCCGATCAGGAGGCTGACTGTCACGAATATTGTTACCCGTGGTTAAGTGACGGCATGTGCAACTTAAGTGCCAAGATCTGAGGATAGTTGCACATCGCGTTAAGTGAGAATAGACTACAATCCGGGAAAACTGACAGACCCCAGCTTGCTTTTAAATTTCTGCACCACTCGATCCGCCACATCTCCATAGGCAAGCTCGCCCGCAAAAATTTCCACCATCCGATCGCTGCCGGTGGGGTGTTTAATCACCACCTGGTAGGCAAGCTGAGGGAAGCTATACATTAACCACGCAATTCGTTGTGCCCAGCGCATTTGGGTGCCCCATTCCTGGGCAATGATCTCAGTGTAGCGAGGCAGGGCATGGGGATCGCCGCTTAGGGCCGCTTCGATCGCTTCTCCAGCTTTAAGACCACTGAAAATAGCGGGACGAATCCCTTCCGCTGTGAGGGGATCCACCACTCCCGCTGCTTCTCCCGCCAACAGGGCCCGTTGGGTATGTAAGGTTTGATCCCCATTCCAAATGCAGATGGGGTGACCACAGACTTTAACCTGGGTACTATCTACGCCAAATTGGGCGGCATAAACTTGCATAGACGATCGTAAATCCCCCGGTTGGCGTTTACCACTGCGAAAAATACCGGAACCAATGGAGTACCCATCCACCTTCGGAAAGTTCCAGACATAACCATTTTTCAGTAAGCCAAACTCAAAATAGGCTTGGTGGGCATTTGCGGGCGTTAACTTCGGTTCAATTTCGATCGCTCCGGCCAAAACAAACTTGCGATTTCTAAAACCCAGCCACTCCGCCATTTTGCCCGTAGCCCCATCCGCCGCAATCAAATAACGGGTTTGCAGCGTTCCCTGAGCGGTTTCTAGACTCCAGGTTTCCCCTTGAAACTGAACCCCCTGGACTTTCGTTTCATCCTGCAGTTGGGCTCCTCGGCGCTGAGCCTGTTGCACGATAAAAAAATCAAAATCTTCCCGCCGCACCATCCAAATTGCCTTGTCTGGAGGCAGATCCGCCGTTACGGTATCCTCCATCTTCCAGGTATAACAAAGCTGAGTGACCTTTGTTGAAATAACAGGGCTAAAGTCAAAATCAAACCACTGGGCAATTTGCGGAGAAACGCCCCCCCCACAGGGTTTATAGCGGGGCAATTTTGCCCGATCGAGGAGTAAAACCGATCGTCCCTGTTTGGCTAAAGCGTAGGCAGCACTCGCTCCTCCTGGCCCAGCCCCAACAATTACACAATCCCACACCGTCATAGGTACCGATTCCGCAAAACTTACAATAGCTGATTGCTACTTTCCCACAGGGGAACAACGGCGTAAAGCTCTCCATCCCTCTCTCCTGTGCTGCTCCCATACAGTGAGGAGATTTTCAAACAGAGAGAAGGGGGATACCTCTTTAAGGCAGAAGAGTGCCGCACTTCGCGCCGCGCTCTTCTATTCAATTTTTTTAGGGAAAGCCAACAAAATCTTAAAGATTGCACAGAAATTTAACGCATGCCCCTTTAAGGAACTAGAGTAAGATGCTTCACAACCTAACCCCTAAGCTGCTCCCACTTGAGGCGGAGGCTGATCTTCCAGGGAAATGAGGCCATGTCCTTTTACGAAAAAAGCCCGATCGCTATGAAGTTTCTGAGCCAATTCCCCCGATTATTACTGCATCTTCTCCGGACTTCTCCTCTCCTGTTGTGTTTGTCTGCTCTACCAGGGCTAGCACAACCCATTACCCCCGATGGTTCCACTCCCACAGAAATCACCCAGACCGGTCAGCAGATTGATATTTCTGGGGGAACGATCGCTGGGCCGAATCAGTTTCATAGTTTTGATCAGTTCAATGTGCCTCAGGATCACACGGCAAATTTTCAGGCTCCAGCCCCCGTGGATAATGTTCTGGGACGGGTGACGGGGGGCAGTCCTTCTGCGATCGAGGGAACGGTGCGGGTGAGCGGTAGCGATGCGAATTTATACTTGATGAATCCGGCGGGGATTATTTTTGGGGAAGAGGCTCGACTGGATGTACCGGGTTCCTTTAATGCGACTAGCGCAGATGGGATTGGCTTTGAGGGGGGTGGAGAATTTAGTGCGGAGGGGCAGAATCAGTACCACGATTTAGCCACTAGCCCCAATAGCTTCAACTTTAAGGGCAACAACGGCGATGTGGTGAACCACGGGAATTTGGCGGTTCCAGCGGGGGAAAATCTGAACTTGGTGGGGGGAACGGTAGAAAGTACCGGCCGTCTCTCTGCTCCTGGCGGTGGAGTGAATATTATTGCCGTACCGGGAGGGGATAAGGTTCGCATCCGACAAAATGGCATGGTGCTGGAGTTAGAAGTCAGAGGCGGTGAGGGGTTAACCGCTACTGAACTGCCCCAACGTTTGACGGGAGGCGGGGATCATGCCAATACCCTGGAAATCGGCGAAGACGGACGGGTTCGCCTGACCAATCAGCCGAGGGGAACGGCAACGGTGCGGGGAACCGTGGCACAACCGGCCCGAATTGAAGCCGATCGTCTCCAGGTTCAGGGTCAGGCAGTCCTGATTGAAAATGCCACGATCGACTCCAGGGGCGTGATCCAGCAGGTAATTTTGCAGGGCACTCAAGGCTCCACTGCGATCGTGAATAGTCGGATCAATGTTGGTTACAGCCTGCTCGATCGTCAATCCGAATTAAGGAATGTGGCCGGTATTGGTGGCCTCCTGGAGATCATGGGGCGATCGGTTCAGGTCAATCAAAGTCAAGTGAACCTGCGGGGTTCGCAAAAGGGACAAATTCGCGTAGAAGCAACCTCTGGCAATACCGAAATTAACCACAGCCAAATCACGATCGCTACTCCAGTCTTATCCCGTGACCAGGTTTCCCCCCTCAGTGCTGAATTGAACCCAGAGCCAGGGGATCTGGTCTTGGCGGGACAACTGGATATTCTCAGCCCTGCCCAGGTGGTAATTGCCCGTAGTGACTTGGCGGCCTATGGGGTGCGGATTGGTGGAGATTTTCAAGGTAAAGGGGAGTTCGTCACTGCCCAGGAAACGATCGTTGAGGCGACTTCTACGATCGCTGCGGGGAATGCTTGGGGAGATCCGCTGGATGCGTCTGGGTTGCCCAGTAATCCTCAAGATCCTGGCGATCCTTTTGCTACGGCGGGGCGGGTGATTGTTTGGGCGGATGATAAAACCCGCTTTCTGGGCTATTTGCATAATCCCGCTGGTTTTGCGGAAATTTCCGGGAAACGGGAGTTGGATTTAGGGTCAAACTGGGATCAACGGATTAATGTGGCTGAATTGTTGCTGGATCCCACCAACATTACCATTACCACTGGAACGGGAACCTACGGCGATCAAACCATCAGTAACTTTTTGGGAAATACTGGTGATCTCACCATTACAACGGCTGGGGGCGGTACTCAGGCAGGAGATATTACTGTTAATGGAGGAGTGGCCATAAACTGGACGAGTGCCAATAGTTTAACCCTGGAAGCCGATCGCTCCATTAGCTTTGGGAAGAACTCCAGTATCACCGCCACGGGCAGCGGGAGCATCGTCCTGGAAGCCAATCAGGGTGTAACCCCAGCTACAGGGACGTTTAACGGCATTGATCTCACCAGCAGTAATGTCTTCATTTCCAGCAACAGCGGCGACATCACCCTCAGCGGCAAGGGGGGAACCGTAGGCGGAGGGGGGAGTAACGGCATCTATCTCCTCAGTGGCAGCACCATCCAAACGACTAGTGGCAACATTACCCTGAATGGACAAGGCCAAGCTTCAGGCTTAAATAACCTGGGACTGCGAATTGAGGGCACAGGAACCCTGGTTACGGCGGAGTTCGGCTCCATCACCCTCAATGGAACGGTTGGCGATAATAACACTGCCCAGCATGGAATTGTGATTTTTAGTAACGCTCATGTCACCTCCACCGGGATGGGTGCAACTGCCGCCACGATCGCGCTAAATGGGATCGGCGGAAATGCCACGGGGCAGGGGTTCCACCAGGGGATCCGAATCTTTAGCAACGCTCGTGTGAGTACTGTTGATGGTGAGATGAACTTAACAGGAACTGGCGGCAATGATCCGAATAGGGCGGATCAACCAGGGATTTATCTTGATGCGGCTCTGGAGTCTACGGGTACGGGCAATATCATCCTGAATGGAACCGGGGGGCAA
>JBEAPM010000489.1:0-5476 GCA_041164445.1 Cyanobacteriota bacterium | reverse complement strand
CTTAATATTTTATTACACATTATATTAAGGAGAGCCAAAAAATCTTCCTCTACACTGGTAAAACACACCTTAGGCGAAGGCGATCGTAAAACCACTTCGCCCTGCACATAAGCAACATTCAGTAAAACCTCAGTCACCGCATTGAGGTCACTTTCCCGTCCGACCCGCACCGGAATAATCAGCCGACAAGCCGATCCATCAACTCCCCAGTTTAAGACGGGATACTCTACTAAGCGATTATTGGGAACAATCAGGTTGGCTCCATCACGGGTTTGAATGCTCGCCGATCGCAAAGCGATCGTTGTAACCGTCCCTTTGATCCCCAGATAACTATCGTCAGTACCCAGTTCGACAAAATCCCCTACCTTGATGCTCCGTTCAATTAAAAGGGTTAAACCACCAATAAAGTCTCGGGAAAAATTTTGTAAACCAAACCCAATCCCTACCCCTAAAGCCCCGGCTATAACCGCTAAAGAAGCGAGATTGACCCCCGTAGCCTGAAGCAACGTAATGGAACTGAGCCCCCCCACAAAGTAACTAATAATGGTGGACAGAGCTTCCCGATTGCCTTGATCAATGCCTAAGCGGGCCAGCAGGTAGTGACTCAGCACTCGCTTGAGGATACGACAACCCGCCACAATGATCAAAATCCAGAGCAGGGTCGTACTAATCCCTTGTATTGACACACTAACAGGGCCAACGTAAAACAAAGGGGCAGACCAAAACCGGAGGATATGCTGCCAAATTCCGAGAATTAGACCAAACATAGAGACTCACTCAGGAGCAAGAAACAATTTGGGACGTGCTCACAATGACAGAATGAGGAATGTCGGAAGATCCCCCAACAAACCCACTGGAAGCCTTGACTTGTCAATTCCTTCGGGTAAAATTCCAAAGATTTAGACTGGAGTACCCTGAAATGGGCTATGCTCCCGGAAAAGATGAATGAGATCTTCTGCGGTTCTAGTTTTGCTGAATCATGGCGATTGAGTCAATTATCCTGTGTACCAAACTAGCAGGAAAATTGCTCCCGACCTTCGGGTCTTTCCGGTCAACCTTTGCTTTGTTGCCCTAAACTCCCCCAAGCCTATGGCCCTCCCCTCTTTTGTACAGCGCTACTTAATTACTCTGGGTCAATATAGTTGGATGCCCTTCTTAACCTTAGTACTCGGAGCAGGGGTTGGGGCGTTTATGGCTTCCAATCAACCCCCCTTGTCTCAGTCGTATCGCTATAGTGGTGTGTTGAGCACGGTCACGCCCCCTGGTATCTTTTCCGAAACGGGAGCCCAAATTCAAGAGGCGGGGCAGGCCTTAAGTCCCAATATTCTCCTCGCCCAAAATGTGATTGAGTTTGTGGCAGAAAAACTGGAAGAAGATCCCCAACAGGTGCAGCGATCGTCTCAGGTCGAAATTGGCACAACAGCGGAAAATAGTCGGCAACCCCCGGGCACTATTTTAGTGAGGTACACCAACAACAAAGAAGAGAAGGCGGAGGAAGGGGTGGCACTGCTCTTAGAAGCGATGCGGGAACAAAGCCGCCTCGTCAACTCCTCTCGTCTGCGAGCCCAAATCGAAGCGATTCAAGTTCGCCTACCCGCCGTCGAAAAGGAATTACGGGATGCCGAGCAAAACCTAGAAGCCTATAACCGTCGTGAAGAGGTGAATATCTTAGCGGCCCAAACCGGCACCCTCGTCGGGGCAATCACCGGAAGCCAAGAACAACAGCGGCAACTCAAGCTATCCCTAGAAGGGGTTCAAGCCCAGATCAACAGCTTGGAGCAACGGTTAGGTCTGTCGGTGGATCAAGCCTATGTCTCCTCCGCCCTCAGTGCGGATCCCATCATCAGCAACCTGCGGCAGCAAATTTACGAGACAGAATCTCAGCTTGTTTTATTGCAGCGAGATTTGCGGCCAGAGCACCCTACGATCGTGGAGCTTCAAAATCGTTGGCAGACCTACCAAGATTTACTGGAGCAGCGGGCCCGGGAAGTGGTCGGCGGCGAAGGCGGCGCAGCCCCCCTGCCCGGTGCCACCGATCTCAATGTGCGCCAAGAGAGTAACCTAGACCCCACCCGTCAACAACTCGCCAATACCCTGGTTAGCCTCAAAACCGAGCAGGAAACCTTGAATCGTCAACTGCAGGCCGCGATCGAAACGGAGCGAGAATTGCGCCGAGAGTATGCGACCATTCCCAATAAACAATTGGAGCAAACCCGTTTAGCCCAGGAAGTGGCGCTTAAAAAAGCCCTTTACGACAAAATTCAAGCCGCATTACTAGATGCCCAAGCAGCAGAGGCAGAGACGGGTAGCAGTTTACAGATTGCCCAATTTTCAGCTTTAGATCGGGTTTTACGGGAGGAACCCCTCTCCAAAATCTTGCTCCTGGGCGGCGGGGCCGCAGGAGGCTTGGGAACGGGGGCTGGTCTTGTGCTGCTCCTAGCCTTCCTGACGAATAAATATATGACCTCCTCCGAGCTACTGGCCGCCCTATTAGAAGAGGAAGCCCCAGTGCTCGGCAACTTACCCATCCTAGAGCAGGAGTGGACAAGCCAGCCTCTTGGGGACGGAGAAGAACCTTTAATCAGCTTAGGCGATCAAGCTTTACCCCTCCTCCTCAAACCCTATCCGCCCTATCTTGAGAGTTATGACAAAGTTCGGAATAATTTGCGGCGAGTTGGCGGCAGCAGTTCAGGAAGCGGTGCCAAGGTTGTGGTGGTGACCAGTGTGGGGCGTACCGAGGGGAAAACCACCGTGGCCTGCAATTTAGCGATCGCTGCAGCTCGATCTGGTAAGCGGGCCGTCGTCATTGAAGGGGATCTGCGCCAACCCACGATCGCTCAACAACTCGGTTTGCACCTCAATGGTCAAGAGTTACTGGCGGAACACCGCAATAGTCTTCTCAGTTACTACAACACCAGTATGGATTGTTTGCATCCCGTACCAGCCATTGCCAACCTTTACCTCGTGCCCTGCCCCAGCGTTCACCCCCACGCCACCAGCATTTTAGAATCGCGGGAATACCAAAACATGATCAAGGATTGCCGCAATCGCTTTGATTTTGTGGTGATTGATAGCCCATCCTTGGGACGATCGAATGATGCGCTGGTCATAGAGTCTGCGACGGATGGCATTGTAATGGTAGTGCGGCCCCGCTATACCGGCAAGGCAGATCTCAAGGAGACCTTAGGACTATTGGCAGAAAGTCAAATTCCCTTTTTAGGGGCCGTGGTCAATGGCGGGTTTATGGTGGATGTTGACGAAGGGGTAAGCATTGAGGAACCTATTTCTGTGTCCTGATCCAGGAAAAAGCGCCGCGCCGCACTCTTCCATTAAAATTTTCCGCTTTCAGCAAGTTTGAATCCAGTCAAGAGGCTCTTTGCACCCTTAGAAATTGCGAGCCAGGATTGAAACTAGACCAGACCTTCGAGGACTGCTCCCACCACCCGGTAATCCTGATCGTGGCTTAGGGTATCCAAAGCCTCGCGGGCCTGGTGATTATCAAACTGACGCAAAGATTTGGTAACCGCCATGCGAGTTTCCCAAAATTCAGATTTTGCTAAGGGCAGTAATTTATCCAAAGCAGCGGTACGCAGAGATCCCTGAGCAAAAATGCCCAAGCCATCAATGCCCACCTCTTGAACCTGAGGATTCGGATCACGAAGTGCCACCGCACAGAGGTTAAACACTTCCACCATGAGGTCATCGGACAGTCTTAAATCTAGCAGGGCCGCCATAATGCTACGCCGGGTCAACCAGTCAGAATCTTCCCGAAAAGCTGTAATCAGAAATGGAATTGCAACTTCTCCAAATAGAGCTAGAGAACTGGCCGCTTCTGACCGTACATTGGCTTCAGGATCAATTTGCAAAAGTTCTAGGAGCGTCTCAAAAGAAGCCTGAGTCCGTTTTTTCCCTAAACTCGCGGCAACGATGGAACGAATGACGCTATCCGAGTCATTCAACTGTTGACATAATAGGGGCACCGATATACGGCTATCATAGGAACGCAAGGCGGTAATTGCCCGAATCCGTTCCTGTAAATCGGTGCTCTGAAGGCTGATCTCAATTTGCTGCAAATTCATAGGGCCACGATCGTCTCCTCTCTTACCCCCAGTTTACCCACCCCCCACGGCTGCTTCTGGCGGATGTCCTAACCCAAAAGCAGTGGTTTGACCACTGTTAAAGCTTGCAAGCCAGAAACTAAAGGTCTCCAAGCTTTGCCGCTTCAGATAGTCGATCTCAACATGGACGAGGTTTAGTAATGGTATGCAGGGCACAATGGTATATAGGGTAACCATTTTGAAATCAAGGCAGACTAAATTGCCCTATTTCTTCAGATTCCGCTCAATGTTTATTTACACAGACCGTGAAACAGTGCCCCGTGACTTTTCCCGAGGCACTGCACCCATTAGCGACCCAACGCTGCAGAAATGGTGGTTTGAGCCCTAGCGATCCCATGAGGCCAATCCCATGAGGACTTAGGTCGGAAAGGCCAAGCCACGGGTGGCAAGCCATTCTGGATTATAGAGCCGGGACTGGTATCGGGCTCCACCATCACAAAGAACCGTCACAATACGATGCCCTGGCCCCAATTGCTGAGCCAGAGCCACCGCAGCCCCCACATTAATACCGACAGATCCCCCCATAAAAAGACCTTCCCGATAGAGGAGTTGATGCAGCACCGCAAGGGCTTGGGAGTCATCCACTTGAATCGCATCATCCATGGGCACACCTTCCATGTTGGCGGTAATGCGACTATTGCCAATCCCCTCAGTGATAGAAGACCCTTCCACTTGAATCTGGCCAGTCTTCACATAACTATACAAACCGCTCCCTTTCGGATCCGCGACGACACAACGCACTTGGGGATTCTGGGCTTTAAGATAAAGGGCGACCCCAGCATAAGTTCCCCCCGTTCCCGTGGCCGCAACCCAGCCATCTACCTGACCATCGGTTTGCTGCCAAATTTCTGGCCCCGTTGTTTCGTAATGAGATTGACGATTGGCTAAGTTATCAAATTGGTTCGCCCAAATGGCGTTATCTAGTTCTGAAGCTAAACGCCCAGAAACTTTGACGTAATTATTGGGATCCCGATAGGGAACGGCTGGAACAGTACGAACTTCTGCCCCCAGGGTTCTCAACAAATCAATTTTTTCCTGAGACTGGGTTTCAGGAATAACAATCAAGCATTTATAGCCCCGAGCATTGCAAATATGCACTAGCCCAATACCGGTATTGCCCGCAGTGCCCTCAACAACGGTGCCCCCTGGCTTGAGGAGTCCTTTGGCTTCGGCATCTTGAATAATATATAGCGCAGCCCGATCCTTGACGGAGCCCCCAGGATTGAGAAATTCTGCCTTCCCTAAAATCTCACAGCCCGTTGCGTCACTAAAGCTATTTAAACGAATGAGGGGGGTGTTTCCAACCGTACCAATGAAGCCGCTCTTAATATCCATGGGGTCTTTGCGCTATACAGTCC
>JBEAPM010000488.1:0-7886 GCA_041164445.1 Cyanobacteriota bacterium | reverse complement strand
GGGAGCGGCTAAGCTCCAGAGCAATTTAATTTATTTGAGCATTGGCAAATGACAAATCCTAAAGTTTTTTTTGATATTACGATCGCTGGACAAGCGGCTGGACGCATTGTGATGGAACTGCGGGCCGATGTAGTGCCTGAAACCGCTGAAAATTTCAGGGCATTATGTACGGGAGAAAAGGGCATGGGTAAGTCTGGAAAGCCCTTACACTACAAAGGGTCTAGCTTTCATCGTGTAATTCCTAGCTTTATGTGCCAAGGCGGAGATTTTACCCGAGGGAACGGTACCGGGGGTGAGTCGATCTATGGCGATCGGTTTGCAGATGAGAACTTTACCCTTAAACACACCGAACCGGGCTTACTCAGCATGGCGAATGCCGGGCCAGGAACCAATGGCTCACAGTTTTTTATTACCACCGCAGAAACCCCTTGGTTAGATGGTAAACACGTTGTCTTTGGCCAGGTGGTGGAAGGGCTAGAAGTGGTACAAGCCATCGAAGCCCAGGGCACCCAAGGGGGCAAACCCCGCCAAGCGATCGTGATTGCTGACTGTGGTCAACTTTAAAGCCCCTCTGAAAGGTTTCACGGCACAGGGAAAAATACGGAAGAAGGCGGAGCGCTGCCCTCTTCCGTTAAATTTTTTCGCTTACAGGGAAAAGCCAGAGTACCTGGATCCTCGATTCATGGTGGCGGGTAGCTGCGCCACCCACCACCATACCTCTTCTTTCGAGGGACTCTGGCAAAATTTGGCTGTCAGTGGAAAGCCCAAACATTTAATGGAAGAGTGCAGCACTCTTCCGCCTGAAGTTGGTACCCAGATCCCCCAATAAAACTCCAATAAGAAAGGTAGAGAAGAGTAACACTCCTCCCTACCTGAGCTTCCACTTTTTTCCAGGTCTTCAACCCGCTTTAGAAGTCTAGCGATCGACAGATCCCATAATCACGTCCACACTGCCCAAAATCGGCATAATATCCGCCAACTTCACCCCTTTGAGCAACGTAGGTAAAATTTGCAGGTTATTGAAGTCCGGGGCACGAATCTTCCAGCGCCAAGGGAAGACATCGTTATTCCCGACGATAAAGATTCCTAACTCCCCTTTACCACTTTCCATGCGAACATAGTGCTCACCTTCCGGAATTTTGAACGTGGGAGCCACTTTTTTGGCAATGTACTGGTAGTCCGGGCCATACCATTCAGACTTTTTCCCTTCCGCTAGACGCTTAGCTTCCAGATTTTCGTAAGGGCCACCCGGCAGTCCATCCAAGGCTTGGCGAATGATTTTCACCGCCTCTCGCATTTCTTTCATGCGCACCACATAACGGGCCATACAATCCCCTTCGGTGGCCCAGGCCACTTCCCAGTCGAAATCGTCATAGCACTCGTAGTGATCCACTTTGCGAAGATCCCACTGAACGCCAGAAGCCCGCAGCATAGGCCCCGACAAACTCCAGTTAATGGCATCTTCTCGGCTAATGGTACCAATGCCTTCCACTCGACGACGAAAAATGGGGTTATTGGTAATGAGAGCTTCATACTCATCAATTTTGGGATCAAAGTAATCACAGAAATCCCGACATTTATCAACCCAGCCGTAGGGTAAATCCACGGCAACACCGCCAATACGGAAATAATTATTATTAATTAAGCGCATCCCTGTGGCAGCTTCCCACAGGTCATAAATCATTTCCCGTTCACGGAAAATGTAGAAAAATGGCGTTTGGGCTCCCACATCTGCCAGAAAGGGGCCAAGCCAAAGTAAGTGATTGGCAATCCGGTTAAGCTCCAGCATAATGACGCGGATATAGCTCGCTCGCTTGGGTACCGGAATATCCGCTAAACGTTCAGGGGCGTTGACGGTAATCGCCTCGTTAAACATACCGGCGGCATAGTCCCATCGGCTGACATAGGGGACAAACATGATGTTTGTCCGGCTTTCAGCGATTTTTTCCATGCCTCGGTGTAAATAGCCAATCACCGGTTCGCAGTCGATGACATCTTCCCCATCCAAGGTGACAATGAGACGTAACACACCATGCATTGAAGGGTGGTGCGGTCCCATGTTCAGAATCATGGGTTCAGTTCTGGTTTCAATCTGTGCCATTCAAAGTGACCGTTCTGAAAATTGACCGACCTTATTCTAATCTGATCCGGTGCATTCTAGAACGCAGCATTCATTAATGATGATCATAAAAGGCGGCACCCAGACTCGAACTGGGGATAAAGGTTTTGCAGACCTCTGCCTTACCACTTGGCTATGCCGCCAGCATAAATATGCTCTCAGTATAGCTTACACTAACTAGGTTTACAACAGGGCTTAAACCACTTTGAGACCTGACTCTACAGGCTATTTCCCGTGTGTTTTGTTGGACTGGATTGGACTACATGACCTTTTATCAAACTACCTCCCCCCTCACCGCTCTGGGCGATCGTCTCCTACAGCAGGTTTGGGACGCTTTCCCCACCTTAGAACCGGAGCAACTGGCCCTCACTTGGCTGGTCTATCCGCTTCAACAGCGTCCTTGGACAGCGGGGAAACCTGAAGCCCTCAGAGCAGTTGAGCCCTGGGGTTACGACTATCGGGGTCAAGCCCCTATCTATCCCGCAAGTATTGTCAAGTTGTTTTACCTGGTCATGCTCTACGAGTCCTTCCACACCGGTAGACTAACCCCCTCGCCTGAACTGGAACGAGCTAGCCGGGACATGATTGTGGATTCCAGCAACGATGCGACGGGGTTTATCTTAGATGTGTTAACCGATACAACCTCAGGACCGGATTTACCGGATGCGGAATTTGAACGGTGGCAAGTCCAACGCAACCGCATTAATCGCTATTTTCACGCCTTAGGCTGGCCCGAATTAGAGACGGCTAATGTCAATCAAAAGACCTGGTGTGATGGCCCCTATGGGCGGGAACGATCGTTTCTCGGCTCAGGTTTTTCTAATCGCAATCGCTTAAATACAGCGGGTACCGCTCGTTTATTCGCTAAACTGCTCCAGCAAGCTTGGTTTACCCCCGAAGCCTGCCAAGCCATGATGGCATTATTGCAACGATCGCTCCAGCCTACAGATTTAGCGGCAGATCCAGAAAATCAAGTCACGGGCTTTTTAGGAGGCGGCATCCCCCAACGGGCCAAACTGTGGTCTAAGGCAGGACTTATGAGCCGAGTTCGCCATGATGCGGCCTATGTGGAACTGGATCCCTATCCTCCCTTTTTGCTGGTGGTCTTCACCGAAGGAACCATGCACAGCCAAAACGAACGGATCCTCCCTTTTATTGCCGAACAAGCGATCGCTGCCCTCAGCTATGGACTGCCGGCAGAAGCCTAAGCTGGAACCGTCATGATCCACGGAAGAATCAAGAGCGTAACGGGTGGCTGCCCCGCCCACCACATTTAAAACTATCCGCCACAATTACTCGGGGTGTCCAAGGGATAGGTCTCAGGGTTCTGAAGAAGGTTCGATCGTTAACTTGAGATAGATTTCAAACATACGGTGCCAGGGATGCTCAATGGCGATCGTTTTGATGGCCACATTGGGAAAAGAATGACGACAGTGAGCTTGCCATGCTTGTTGTAGACACCGCTCCGTTTCCTGGGCTATGGCTTGATCCTGCTGGGCAAAGTCATAATAACTGGCCCCAATGCTGGGCAGATAGTGGGCAATGAGATGCTGACGCACAATGGCCTGGTAGAGCCAATCTTCCCATAAACGACTGAGAAGATTAAAGGCAATGGCCTCCCGTTGAGACGATCGCCACCCCAAAATGGCCGTAGCAATCACGGTTCCCAGGGTATTCCCACAGGTATTCCAGCCCCCATAGGCCAGCAAGCGATCGAGGAGTTGAGCGTGATCTAACTTTTCAATACATTCCGTCTCGCCACCATTGGCAAAGGCAATATCCGCTAAAGCCACGGCTTGCCCTTGATCCAGATAGTGCTGAAGACGATCGATAAAGTCTCCTAAATTACGGTGAGTCTGATAACTCACATCCTTGTTCGTTTGCTCCCAGGCTTCCTGCATGATCAGCGCCGGAGTATTCAAGGCCAAAATGAGGTCTGCCTCTGCAGCATGGGCAGTCACCTGCGCCCCGGCTGCTCTGAGATGGGCACTAACACTATCTCGCAAAGGACGATCTTCATAGAGGGGAATTAGTGTTTCAGCGATCGCTGCGCCATAGAGGGGATAAACCTGCGGACAAAGCCCCACCTCAGATTCAAGATAGGCCCGAGCTAAGAGGGTACATCCCACTTCATCTGCACCAGGATAGACCTGAATGAGATTGCCCAGTCTTTTTTGCTCAATTTGGCCAGCAAGCATGCGCTGATCCATTGCCGTAAAGCCCGCAGGGGCGGCATCATCCTGAGGCATACTGAGAAAATGAATGATACCTTCCTCCACCAAGCCGACAACAGCCAGATTAACCTGCAGATTAATCCGACGACGATCGCAATAGTCCTGGAGAATTGCGGCGGGAATTTGCTGCTGTAGGTTTTCCCATTCCTGAGACTCTTGAGCATCCAACAACGATCGTTGCTGCTGATCCTGGAGCCACCCCCAGCGAAACAAACGAGATCCCCAAATTTGATAATAATCTGGCTCCTCTTCCCCACTGTTATAGGTGGGGCAGCGCATAATTAAGGTACTGGCATAGATTTTGAACTGGGGATACTGGCGCTTCAAGTCCCGCAGTTTTTCAACTCGACCCAGCAAGGTGCCCAAGGCATGATGATGCAAGCGGGACGGAACGAGCCCCCCATAAATCAGCATTTCCATCGAGAGAATCCCAATGGCGTTAGGACAGTTTGCCAGGGTTTCTGCGAACCACAGCCAAAGGCGATCGAGGGGGGCCGGCTCCTTTTTCTGCCCCAGCAATGCCGGTGGAGGCACCCTCAAGTGAATCTGGGGTTGCAACCGTGCTAACCATTGAGGGTAATAAACATTGCAAGGACGATCGTCTAAGGGGAGGTAAATAATGTCCATCAAAAGAGCAGGGAGGAGGCAAACAAAACATAAAACAAAACACAAAAAAGGTGCAGCCTAACGCTGCACCCCCGGTCATGATCAGGTCATGCCCTTAAAATCATCCCGTTCTAGGCCGGTTGCTTGTCAAACAAGGTATCTAAATAAACTCGGGCAGCACGGCGATCGTTTTCACCATTTTGAAGCAAAAACAAGGAAAGAGCAGCGGAAAATACCCGATCTTGATCCCACTCGGGATGAGTTTCTAAGTAGGATTTCAGGGATTCATACAGGTCTTCGGGAATCTCGGTCAAAATACTCACCATAGATCTCATGGTTTGTCTCCTCGAATGTACGTAAGGGAAAATGCGGAATTGAGAGGTCAAAAACGAGAGGCACCAACTCTCAAAACGGTCTTGGACGACTGTTGCAGATAGACAGCAAAAAATGACTCTGAAGTAGTTTCAGAGAGAGCAGGGAGGGCAGAGAGGCTGGCGAATTCATCAGGCACTCAACAAAAAGCCGCCTAGAGCAGGTCGTGCCGGACAGAAGAACGTTCACCGTCTTAGGCTGCCAGTCCTAGCGTTGAGATGACACTCGTTACGTCTTTAATGACTTCAGTCTGAAATGAATGAACAATGGTCGAACTATTATGCAGAGTCTCTTACGGATTGTCAACGCAGAGCTTGGGATAATTATTTAGCTTACTAAGTAATTAGAGGCGAAAACAGATGCCATTTATTATTATATATGCCATAGAGTTACCTTTTTAGGTTATCTAGGCTTCATCCTTTACTTTACATTACTTTATAAAAAATCACATTTTTCTCATCTTTTTTAACACTTTCTGATAATCCCCAGAATAGCCTGAAAGGCGCTTGCTAGCGTTCAAGCCTGTGGAAAACTCCCCTCTGTCTGTGGAAAACTAGGCGCTAATCTGGGGAAAAGTCCAGCCTGATCTGGGGAAAAAGTAAATGCTAGATAAGAATTTAGGCCGGGAACAGATTGCAGGAAAGAGCCTCATTCTCCATGGCTCCCATCTCTTTTTCCGCTTTCCACTGAAAGCGAAAAAATTTAATGGAAGTGTGCGGCGCGCCGCGCCGCACTCTTCCGCCTTAAGTGGGTACCCCCTTTTTCGGAGATTGAACCTTTTTGTGGCCCCTCCGGTCTAAACCTCTGAATTTTGGAAAAACCGATGCCTATGACTCTGGTTTCCATGAGCCAATCCAGCCCTTTCAGGGAAAACAATCGGGATCCCCAGGATCGGGACTTAGTGAAGTCTTGTTTACAAGGCGATCGTCAAAGCTTCCGAATCCTATACCAACGTCATCACACTGTAGTGCGATCGACGTTATATCAGCTCTGTGGCCCGACGGAACTGGATGATTTAGAGCAGGAGGTCTTTCTGCGAGCTTGGAAAGGGTTGAAGGGCTTTCGCCAATCCGCCCAATTTTCAACCTGGCTCTATCGCATCACCTGGAATGTTGCCAGCGATCGGCGGCACAAACTAGGTCAAGAACGATCCAAACAGGCAAACTTTGTGCCTTTGGCTCAAGACAATAGCGATCAGTCCTCTGACCTCAATCACCCCCATTACCAAGACATGGTGCAGCGGGGGCTTGCTCAACTCAGTGAAGATCACCGATCGGTACTCGTTTTGCACGACTTACAGGATCTTCCACAAAAAGAGATTGCTCAGGTTCTCGGCATTCCCGTCGGCACCGTGAAGTCTCGTTTATTTCATGCTCGAAGCACATTACGGCAGTTCTTTCAGCAGGAGGGGGTGCAATTATGACCCAATTCCCGTCACCCAATTCCCCGGATTTCGATCGCTTACGCACTTTTTTACAAGAAAATGCGCCTCAAGCCCCTGAACCGGCCCCTGATCTGGAAATACAACTGATGTCAGCAATCGATGCCTTGCCCCAAGATCAACCCCAGCGGATCCAAAAACGGTGGTGGATCCTATCGGCAGCGATCGTCACCGGTCTTGGTTTACTGTGGGGAGGGCGAGCCTGGCAAATGGCTCAATACTCTAAGCCTGCCCCCAGTGAAACGGAACTTTTAGCCCTCCAGAACTTTGTGGAAGACACCTGGGGAATTGTGGGTTATGTGGATACCACTGAGACCTGGAACACTACCCCATGGCTAGCGCTGAATCACACCGATTCACTGTAAATCAGTCAATCCATACAGCAATCCTAGATCGGTTGTGTGGTGTGGGCCAACTACACAACGGTTTCAGCAGTCTAGTCCTTATAACTGATTTAGGACTGCTGTAGGGGACAAGATACACCGTAAAAAACCATTCTGATTTGATTAATAACCCAAAGGAAAATCACCCATGAAACAACACCTCACCCCAGCCTTCAAAACCCTCAGCATTATGGCAGTAGGCATTGGTCTGGTCAGCTT
This sequence comes from Cyanobacteriota bacterium, assembly GCA_041164445.1. GTDB lineage: Bacteria > Cyanobacteriota > Cyanobacteriia > Prochlorotrichales > Prochlorotrichaceae > JBEAPM01. Next base: position 512 of record JBEAPM010000488.1, on the reverse strand, counting down.
AGCCCTCTCGGCCAATCCTGGCCAAGCTGAGTTGGACTCCCAAACAGCCCTGGACACTGCGCCAGATCTGGTATTTGCCCAAGCCCCTGGCCCCGGAGGTCTCCAGATGGATCCTGGAGAACGCTGGCTAGATCAACTCAATCTATCTGCCGATCAACTCCAACAAATCCAAGCCATCCGGGAACAGTACAAATCCCAAATGGAAGCGAACCGAACGGACGTTCAAACTAGCCGTGAAGATCTCAGGCAATTAATGGCAGGCACCGCCTCAGATAATGAACTTCGCCAAAAACATAATGAGTTGCAAAACCTCATGCAGCAGGGGGGTGATCTGCGCTTTGAAAGTATGTTGGCTATCCGTGGAGTACTCACCCCAGAACAACGCCAACAAGCTGCGGCCCTCATGGAGCAACACCAAGAGCGAATGCACGATCGCTGGGAAAATCGCCAAAATAACGGTAATGCTGATGGTTTAGGAAGAGGTAGATTCCGGAATAATCGGTAAAAATTCC
>JBEAPM010000487.1:0-4049 GCA_041164445.1 Cyanobacteriota bacterium | reverse complement strand
CAATTCGGTTTATCGTTGTCCATAATCGCATAACTTTAAGCATCTATCCGTGAAGACTGCTTTAAGATCCGCCATGCCCAAATCCTACACCTACGACTATCCCCGCCCTGCCGTTACCGTGGACTGTGTGGTTTTTGGCTTAGATGAATCCATCAACCTCAAGCTCCTCCTCATCCAGCGCGATCGGGAACCCTATTTAGAACACTGGGCCCTGCCCGGTGGTTTTGTCCAGCTTAGGGAATCCTTGGAAGCCGCAGCACGACGAGAGTTGCAGGAAGAAACCGGGGTGGCGGGGGTCTACCTAGAACAATTGTATACCTTTGGGTTGCCCGAACGGGATCCCCGGGATCGGGTGATTTCGGTGGCCTATTATGCCTTAGTCAATTTAGCGGAATATCGCCTGCAGGCCGCTACGGATGCCCGGGACACCAGTTGGTTTGATCTGCTCCAGCGGCCCCCCTTAGCCTTCGATCACGATCGTATTGTGGCCACCGCGATCGATCGCTTGCGGGGGAAAGTGCGCTATGAGCCCATCGGCTTTGAACTCCTGCCCCAGAAATTTACCCTCACCCAACTGCAGAAATTGTACGAAACCATCTTGGGGCATCCCTTAGACAAACGCAATTTTCGTAAAAAGCTGCTCAAAATGGATTTGCTGATTCCCCTGGAAGAGATGCAGGAAGGGGTTCGCCACCGTGCTGCCCGACTCTATCAGTTTGATCAAGCCAAATATGCCGACCTCAAACAAAGGGGCTTTAATTTTGAATTGTAGCCTTGAACTTTAACCCTGTTGCCGGAATCTCCCGCCCCCTACCCTGAGGCAGCAGGAAGCTCGTATGATACCTTCAGATCATCCACATAATCCTCAACATAATGGTTCGTATTAACGATAACTACCTCAAACTCAAAGCGGGGTATCTTTTTCCCGAAATTGCACGGCGTGTCAATGCCTTTGCCCAAGCCAATCCTGATGCTGCCATTATTAAGCTGGGCATTGGTGATGTGACGGAACCCCTCCCCGCCGCCTGTCGATCCGCCATGATTCAAGCAGTGGAAGACATGGGCGATCGTTCCACCTTTAAGGGCTACGGGCCAGAGCAAGGCTATGGCTGGCTCCGGGAAAAAATTGCTAGCCAGGACTTTCAGAGCCGAGGCTGTGAGGTAGATGCCAGTGAAATTTTCATTTCCGATGGATCCAAATGTGACTGTGGCAATATTCTCGACATCCTGGGTTCGGAGAACCGCATTGCCGTCACGGATCCCGTCTATCCTGTCTATGTCGATACCAATGTCATGGCTGGAAATACAGGCCCCTGTAGCGATCGAGGCGAGTATGGCGGCTTAGTTTACCTGCCCATTTCCGCAGACAATAATTTTACGGCAGAGATCCCCACGGATCCCGTAGACATCATCTACCTCTGTTTCCCCAACAACCCCACCGGGGCAGTGGCCAGCCGGGAACACTTACAAGCCTGGGTAGACTATGCCCGCAGTCACGGCGCATTGATCCTCTTTGATGCCGCCTACGAAGCCTTTATCACCGATCCTGAAATTCCCCATTCCATCTACGAAATTCCCGGTGCGAGGGACTGTGCCATTGAATTTCGCTCCTTTTCCAAAAATGCCGGCTTTACCGGCACCCGCTGTGCCTTCACCGTAGTCCCCAAAACCCTCAAAGGCAAAACCAGTGAGGGCGAAACCGTCGAACTGTGGGGACTGTGGAACCGTCGCCAGTCCACTAAGTTCAATGGCGTGTCCTACATTGTGCAACGGGGGGCGGAGGCCGTGTATAGCGCAGAAGGACAGGCCCAAATCCAGGAATTGATCGGCTTTTACTTGGAAAACGCCAGTATTATTCGTGAAAAATTGATCGCCGCTGGTTTTGGCGTATATGGCGGCGTGAATGCCCCCTATGTATGGCTTAAAACCCCCGCAGGGCTGAGCAGTTGGGACTTCTTTGATCAGTTACTGCAACGCTGTCATGTGGTCGGCACTCCCGGCTCTGGGTTTGGTGCCGCAGGGGAAGGCTATTTCCGCATTTCCGCCTTTAATAGCCGCAGCAATGTGGACGAAGCGATGCAGCGCATCATGACCTTCTAGCACTGATCCCCCCTCCCTTCCAACCATAGCCGATCGGCCGGGTTGGAAGCAGTGTATCAGTCATTCTTTCAGCGCCGATTTATTCAATCGGTCATTCAGCGCACTCAACTCAAACTGTTCACCTACGATGAAACCCAGGAGGTAGTCAGGCAATGGCTGTAGAACAATATCGCCAGTGGATTCAAGAATTACTGTTGGAACGAGCTAGTCGTAAACAAGCAGTGCCAGAAGTAGAAGCTCAAGCAGTCCTAGACACCGAACGGGATCACTATTTACTCCTCCACACCGGTTGGCGGGGCAATCGTCGCACTCACGGTTGTAGTATCCATATTGATATTAAGGATGGCAAAATCTGGATTCAGCATGATGGCACTGAAGTCGGCATTGCGACTCATCTCCTTGAGCGAGGTGTTCCCCCCCATGATATTGTGCTGGGATTTCATTCTCCCCAGATGCGCCAGTACACAGAATTTGCAACGGTTTAAGGCTATACCGCTAGAAACGATCGCTCTCAACTCTAGTCCTCACAGCCCTCACCAACTAGGATTCTGATCAACTCAGCAAAAAAATGCTCAACTCAAGTCGGGCTTAAGTTGGGCATGAATAAAACCGGAAGTGTAATCAAAAAGCGATCGTGCCTAGCTAAGCACCATGTCTAGCTTGCTAATACAGAAGTGACAATCAAGGTCACCACCAACGCCGTCGCCGCCAGACCCTGGTACAGATAATTCCGAGCCTGATCCACACTGGGCATCGTTGCAAAATACATCGCGGGTTCAATACCGTAGTTATTCGTCAACCCTTCCTGGTCAACGGTAGACCCATTAAAAGCCGGAGCCTGCATAAAACTTTGACCTTCCCGCGCCATCCGAGAAGCTGCTTCAGCGGGAATTAATTCTTTGTTAACAGTACGAGGAGAGGAACCAGCACGATTGACATCTAAGGCTCTAGCCATGGACATGAAATCGAGAGTAGCGGTGGCACTGGACATAGGTAAGACCTCAGGTGAACTTTGTTAACTTTTATTAACTTTATTGTAAACAAATGTAACAGAGGTTGACAAAATATGGTTGTGAGCGCTATGCGTTTCCGGTGTGATTCTCATCATAGGTCGCTTCACGCTGAGATATATAAAGAAAGGACTTTGAGGATTTTCTCTGTCGGTGGTTTCTGGAGCAATAGACAACCCCTCTCGAGTTCTTAGAGAATTTTCGTCAAATCCTTGTTACATTTCTTTACATTCTGGAAAAGTTTTGTTAAAGTAGGGATGTCCGAAAGGGCAATCATATCTATTCCATCACTGCAATCATAAAAACCATGACAACCGTTCTTCAGCGCCGCGAAAGCGGTAATACCTGGGAGCAGTTCTGCCAGTGGGTAACCAGCACCGACAACCGCCTCTACATTGGCTGGTTCGGCGTTCTGATGATCCCCACCCTGCTCACCGCCACCATCTGCTACATCATCGCTTTCGTAGCTGCTCCTCCCGTTGACATTGACGGTATCCGCGAGCCTGTTGCAGGTTCCTTAATGTACGGTAACAACATCATCTCCGGTGCTGTTGTTCCTTCTTCTAATGCCATCGGTCTTCACTTCTACCCCATCTGGGAAGCGGCTTCCTTAGATGAGTGGTTGTACAACGGTGGTCCTTACCAGTTGGTGATCTTCCACTTCCTGATCGGCGTGTTCTGCTACATGGGTCGTGAGTGGGAATTGTCCTACCGTCTCGGTATGCGTCCTTGGATCTGCGTGGCTTACTCTGCTCCTGTCGCTGCTGCAACTGCAGTCTTCCTGATCTACCCCATCGGTCAAGGGTCTTTCTCCGACGGTATGCCTCTGGGTATCTCCGGTACCTTCAACTTCATGTTGGTGTTCCAAGCTGAGCACAATATCCTGATGCACCCCTTCCACATGCTCGGTGTGGCTGGTGTCTTCGGGGGTAGCTTGTT
>JBEAPM010000486.1:0-3414 GCA_041164445.1 Cyanobacteriota bacterium | reverse complement strand
GATCTTGGCGCAGGTGCAGTTTTTGATGTTCTAACCAAACGGCTTGCATAGATCGACTGTTTCGGAGGGTATCTTCCTCACCATCATACTGATCATACTGATCCCCCGCCCATCACCGGAGATAGCGATCGATTTCCTGCTTCAAGGGGTCTAGATCGGTTTGAAGCTGAAGGCAGGCCAGCAGTCCTGAATCCACAAGCTGATTGGCCCGTTGATTGCTCCGATCGCCCTCAATCGCTAAGGCGAGTTCATCCGCCGTGCGGCCACTTCCCGCTAACACTAAAACCGGACGTTGCGCCCGCACACTATAGGAAACATCCTGCCAAGAAATCTTGCCACCATTGACCAAAAGGGTCAGGGACTTGTGACTCGCTAAGACATTGGCCACTTCAGCAATCCAGGGGGACTCATCTCCCCAGAGGGTACCGGGGACTAAAACAAAATGGGTATGGTGAGGTTCGAGGAGTGCAAAATCAGCAAAATTGGCGGGAGGACTTTGCTGGGGTAAACAGACCGTTCCCTGGGCCGCAACCCCAATCAGGGGAAAGGTAGAACCGGTTTTTTGGCGACTTTTTCCCATCAGGCTCATAATGCCCGCATCGGTGCCCCCGTCAATGACTACCCCTTGATGAGCTTCGAGTAGGGGACAAATGACATCGGTAAAAAAGGCGAATAGCCGATCTAAATACTCCGGGGTCATGCCACTGGCCCCCCCCACCAGTACCAGCACCGGACGTTGCGATTGCTGCTGGGTGGCAAAGTTTAAACTGGCTAAGGCAGATCTTAACTGGTCTCGTCGGCTAAATTTAATTGCCTGAGCAATGTGAGCATTTTTAAACTGGATTTGAAAGCTATCGCTCATCTGCTGCCTCCCTCCGATGGACGTAGCCCGAACCAATAGCCCTTACCATACACAGTATGAATTAAGGGTTCTTCTCCCGTGCCTTCAATTTTACGGCGCAAGAGACGAATCTGAGCAGCCAAAACATTGCTGTGGGGCGGATTGCTCGCTCCCCATAAGGAATTTAAAATTTGACGGTGACTCAGAAGTTGTTCCGCATTTTTCATTAAGTAGGCTAATAATTGGGTTTCTTTCTCGGAGAGGGGAATGGTGCGGTGATGACGACGGGCGAGTTGACGGGGTGCTTCTAAGCTCAAGTCAGCAATCTGCAGGGAGTCTAGCTCCGGCTCGGTGATCACGGGAAGCGATCGGCGCAATAAAGCCCGAACCCGGGCTAATAATTCTCGCATTTCAAAGGGTTTTACTAAGTAATCATCGGCTCCGGCATCTAATCCCTGAACCCGATCGTCCAGGGTATCTTTGGCCGTCAAAAAGAGAACGGGAGTGCTTTTTCCCTGGGTCTTGATGTGCTGACAAATGTCTAAACCACTTACGCCCGGTAGCATCCAGTCTAAAATGAGCAATTGGTAAGCCTGAGATTGAGCTAGGGCCAGACCTTCACGGCCATCCCGGCTAATTTCCACCTGATAGCCTTCTCGTCGCAACACTTGGGCGAGGGGCGCAGTGAGTTCGTCTTCATCATCCACCACTAAAATTTGCATAGCAGGTTGAGCATGGATCCGTAACTATTATCCCAGATTCAGCACGGAAAACCGGATTATCGGTTAGAACTTGAGGGGAGAGGGCAATGTCTGTTCTCGATCGCCTGCGATCTGCTTTCGATCGTCTTGCGGGCTTACCCATATCCATGTTCCTGAAGAAAGGCCAGGTCAAGGTTTGGCTCTGGGACAGCGGACGATCGCTGGGGATGATGGAGCAGTTGATCGACGTACTTCCCTAAAATATCGGCTTCGAGGTTGACGGGATGGCCCGATCGTAAATATTGCAGGTTGGTCTGTTCGTAGGTGAGGGGAATGACGGCGATGCTGAACTGGGTGCGGCGTTCATTACAGGTGGCGATCGTTAAGCTCACCCCATTAATGGCAATACTGCCCTTTAGCACCAGATAGCGAGTGACCGGACTTTCGGAAGAAACCTGAAACGATAAAGTCCAGAAGGGTGGGGTTTCCGCTGCCTCTTGGAGATAGCCCAGACCATCAATATGTCCCGTGACAAAATGTCCGCCAATTTTATCCCCCGCCCGGAGGGATGGCTCTAAATTGACGATCGCGTCCTGACCTGTGCTTTCCAGTTGGCTGAGAGTCGTGCGTTGCAGGGTTTCAGGAGAGGTGGCGGCGATAAAGCCGGTGGCAGTGTGCTGCTCCACCGTTAAGCAAATGCCATCCACCGCAATGCTATCTCCCGGTTCAACCGCTGCGGCAAAAGAAGGGGGCGAGAGATACCGGATCCGTAAATGGTAGGCATCCACGAAGGCAGCCTGACCTAAGCTTTGTACTAATCCTGTAAACATAAGCAACTCTGCCTGATCTCTCCTGAATGCTAACCCAGTCTAGGCAATAGCCCCTTTCAAACTTTGGCAAAAGCTGGCGATCTCCTCTAAGGCCTTGGAGGAGTTTGGGTTGCCCAAACGCTTGACGATCGCACTGCCCACAATGACCGCATCGGCTCCCCACGCCTTCACTTGGCGGGCGTGTTCCGGCTGAGAAATACCAAATCCGACCCCAATCGGCTTATCCGTGACTTCGCGAAGCTGTTGCAAAATGGTTTGAACCCGATCGCTCATGGCTTGGCGGACCCCCGTTACCCCTGTCACACTCACCAAATAAATAAAGCCTTGGGATTTAGCGGCGATCGCCTTCATGCGATCGAGGGAACTGGTGGGAGCTACCAGTAAAATTAAGTCAATCCCCCGGGCGGCTGCGCCCTCCAGCAATGGATCCGACTCCTCTAGGGGCAGATCCGGCACCACTAACCCCTTCACCCCCGCCTCCGCAATGCGATCGAGGAAGACCGTTAGCCCTTGATGAAGAATAGGGTTGTAGTAGGAGAAGAGAATTAAGGGCGCTTGGATCTGAGGGCTGACCCGTTGCACCAGGTCTAAAACCTGGTTAAATCGGGTTCCCCGCTGCAAAGCCCGGGTGGCCGCAGCTTGAATCACTGGCCCATCTGCCAAGGGATCGGAATAGGGTACCCCCAGTTCAATAAAATCGGCCCCAGCACGATCGAGGGTGAGAAGCGCCTGCTCTGTGGTCTCCAGGTCAGGATCGCCAGCGGTTACAAAGGGAATCAACGCACAGTGTTGCTGCGATCGCAACTGAGCAAAACGGTCGGCAATAACAGTCATAGCGGCAATGCAGGGCAATAGGGGTAGACAGGAAAAAACCCAAGACAGGGCTCTTATTTTGACATACTCCCCGACCTAAAGGTGCGCGGATTCTTGACCATCCCAGACTAGCCCCAGTCCAGGGGTCTAAGCTTGGCGCTGGAATAGCTCCCTTATCCCCCGATAAACAAAGCGACTAAAGTCCAGCAGTTTGAGGGGAATACGGATC
>JBEAPM010000485.1:0-2940 GCA_041164445.1 Cyanobacteriota bacterium | reverse complement strand
ACCCAAGGAGAGGGCCCGCTACTGATTCTCTTGCATGATTTCCTCGAATTTTGGTACTCATGGCGACATCAAATTGCCCCCTTTGCCCGTCATTTTAAGGTCGTGGTTCCTGATCTGCGGGGATATAACGATTCGGATAAACCCAGCACTGGCTACGATCTCGAAACCCTTAGCCAAGATGTGAAAGGATTAATGGAAGCCTTAGGTTACAGCCAGGCCAACTTAATGGGCCATGGTTGGGGGGGGACGATCGCTTGGCACCTCGCGCAGAAAGTTCCTCAAAGCTTAAGTGCCCTGATCTTACTGGCCTCTCCCCATCCCCGTTATATTGCCGAAGATTTGCTGGAAAACTTCATGAAGTGGCAGCAAAAGACCTGGTTTGTTTTAGCCTCTCAAATTCCTGAAGTTGCCGAGTGGATTCTCTCTCGGAATTTACCGGATTTAGTGGCAAATCTCTTTCAAAATCAAGCGATCCGTAAAGGCGCTTTTAGTCGGGAAGATAGACGAATTTACCAAGCTGCCCTGGCCAAACCGGGAGTTTTAGCGGCAGCGTTGAATTATTATCGTCAGTTTTGCGCTCCCACCAGTTTGTGGCGAACCTTCTCCCGCCCTCTCCAGCCCATCACGCTCCCGACCCTGGTACTCTGGGGAGCCGAAGATACGGTCTTTAATCCCCGTTTAGCCCAAAACTTGGATCAATGGCTCAAAGGGACCTTACGCAATGTAGTCATTCCCCAATGTGGACACTGGTTACAGCAAGAAGCCCCTCAAACCGTAAATCGAGAAGTGATGAATTTTTTAGCTGCATTACCTGTCAAAGAATAAAATGAGCAATGGAAGTGCTCTGTGATTATGACTTAATTCTTAAATTTGCCATGAGAACTATCAATTTCAGACAGAAGCGTGCGGTGCTTTGCCCTTCCATTAGTCTTTTCTGCCCTTTTCCCTAGACTGGGCAAATTCCTAGGTGCATGATAGGATTGATCTGGATGGATATTCGGTTGTAAGTGTTTGTTTCAAGTATTAACAGTTCAAAGAGGGTTAATATTGATAGAACTTTTCTCCGAAATTTTCGTTCTCGTTGTTCCGTGTTTTGGAGAAAGGTATGTCAATTTACGTCGGTAACCTGTCCTATGAGGTTACGGAAGAAGATCTGACTCGCGTATTTGCTGAGTATGGAGCGGTCAAGCGAGTGCAGATTCCTGTCGATCGGGAAACCGGTCGGATGCGGGGCTTTGGCTTTGTAGAAATGGGAAATGATACTGAGGAGCAGTCCGCGATTGATTCCTTAGATGGTGCTGAGTGGATGGGCCGTGACATGAAAGTGAATAAGGCACGTCCTCGGGAAGATCGTCGTTCTAATTCCCGTGGTTCCTTTAGTGGCAGCCGCTTCTAATTGCTTCTTAGCTTATTGATCTGAAAACGGCTGAGTTGATAATATTCACTCAGCCGTTTTTGTTTGAGGGCAAGAGTTTTCGATGAGTCTGTTCCTGCTCGGGGTCGTCATCTGTTAGCGATAGAATTTCTGTACTATTTTTCTTTTAACCCTTGGTTAGGTGGGGGAGAGAATGGAGCGCAGAGAATTCCTAGGCTAGAATACACAATGGTGTTGCCAGCCCAATTTTCGTAGGGAGCAACCCGTAGCCCCTCGAAACGAATGAAAATCATTTTGACTTTGTTCAGACGATTAGGATTTCAGCCCGGTTTAGGCCAATTTCAAGGAACCGTTTTTTTACTTTTAATCCTGGGACTGCGTTTTCTAGGTGCCTTTCAGTTTTTAGAATGGCGATCGTTTGACCTCTTTCTCCGTTATCGCCCCCCAGAACCTACCGATGAAAGGATTCTCTTAGTGGGGATTGATGAAGCCAGCATCGATCAAATCGGCAAATATCCCATTCCCGATCGAGATCTAGCACAATTATTGAAAAAGATTATTGAATATCAACCTCGGGTCATTGGTCTAGATTTAATCCGAGATTTAGAACATCCTCCGGGATCTAGCGAACTACAAGCTCTTTTTAAGACGACAGACTATCTGATTGGGGCTAAAAAAGGGCTCAATCCTCCGGTCGATGGGCCACCGACAATTCCTCCAGAGCGAATTGGCTTAATTGATGCTTGGTTGGATTTAGATGGTCAGCAAAGACGAGTTTTATTAGGGGCACAAACTGAGGATGGGTTTCACTTGTCCTTGTCGGCTCTCGTTGCCCAAGAGTATCTCAAAGCAGATGATATTCTATTAAATAATGGATTCAAAGATCCTAGAGCGTTTCGTTTTAATCAAACTGAAATTCCGCGACTGACCGAGAATTTGGGTGGTTATATACGACTTATAGATGTAGATGCTACCATTCAAACGATCTTAAATCCTAGAGGCGGGAAACAGGCTTTCCACTTTGTTACGATGCAAGCCTTACTCAATGATCAAGTTGATCCAACTTGGATCAGAGATCGGGTTATTTTAATTGGAAGCTCTGCAGCTAGTATTCCGGATTACTCCAAAATTTCAGCTACTTCTGTCATCAATACCACCGATAAGTGGGTGTATGGCTTGGAAGTTCAAGGTCATGCCGTTAGTCAAATTTTGAGCGCAGTGTTAAACGATCGTCCCTTCATTCGCTCTTGGTCTGAAATATGGGATTATCTCTGGATTTTAGGCTGGGGAATTACCGGTTTACGCTTAGCGGCTTGTCCCTATTCCCCTTATCAAAATCTAGGGCGATGGCTAGGGCTGAGCTTCGGATTAGGGGGAATTTGCTATCTTCTATTTCTGGTTGGTTTTTGGATCCCATTTGTCCCCTCATTGTTGGTGCTCACTCTCAATAGCTTAGTGGTTAAATCTTGTTATGAGTATCAACGTAAAAATCAAGTCATTGCCGCCGCAAAGCAATTACAAATTGAAATGCTGGAAAATGCTAATACTCAACTAGAAAATCGAGT
>JBEAPM010000484.1:0-4908 GCA_041164445.1 Cyanobacteriota bacterium | reverse complement strand
AAAGAGAGCGTACAGTCAAAATAAGAAAACGAACGCATCTCCAGAGCATCCTCATGAACGCTACCACGCCAGTCACCTCCCCTGTGAATAGTCCCACCGTCCCGCCGGTTCAGTCCGAAAGTTTGGATTTGGCTCAACTCACGAAAATTTTGCAAACAGAATTAGATGCCGAACTGGGCAAAACCAATCCCTTAAGCTATCGCGTTGCCGATCGCATTGCCCGCGAAGTGAGCCGGATCTGCGAAAAAAGTACCCGCATCCAAACCTCCGGAGAAATTAATAACTGGCTGCTGACCCTGGGTCGGCATCGGATTAAAAAATGTATGCATTACTATCACCTAGGCTCTCGTCAGGGCAGGGTGGAACTGCACAGCAATCTCAGTACGATGGTTTATCGCCACATTGCTCCCCACAAGACTCCCCTAGGGTTCCAAGGCCGTCATGCGCTGATTGAAGATTTTCTGCAAAGTTTTTACATCGAAGTGCTCAAGGTCTTTCGTCGGGAAAACGAAATCGAAACGGACTATACGCCCCGTACCCGCCTAGAGCTTGCGGAATATATGGCTTTTTCCGAACAATATGCCAAACGCCGCATTAATCTACCGGGCCATACGAACCAGCAAATTATTATCCTACGGGCTCAGAACTTTGCCCGGCGACAACCCCAGGAAACTTTGGTGGATTTGGAAGTTGCTATGGAGTCTCCCCGTCGGGAAGAAATGGAAGGGGGAAATCGATCGCCCCTGCTGAGACAAGTGCGGGAACAAATGGTCGCGGATGCCTTAGATCCCACTGAGGGAGTTCTGCGGGATCGGGTTTTGGCGGAATTGATGAACTATCTCAAAGACCAGGGGCATCAAGATTGTGTGGATTACCTTGTCTTACGGCTCCAGGACTTGCCCGCACCGGAAATTGATGAAATTTTGGGACTGACGGCTCGGCAACGGGATTATTTGCAACAGCGCTTTAAGTACCACGTTGAAAAGTTTGCCCGCATTCACCAGTGGGAATTGGTGCATCACTGGCTCGGCGCAGATCTCAGCCAAAATTTAGGACTCTCCGCCAGTCAGTGGCAAGATTTCCTGACTCGGTTGACGGAATCTCAGCAGGAGTTATTGCGCATGAAGCAAGCCCAGGCAAGCCAGGCTAAGGAGCATCCTATTTCGGACAAAGAGATTGCCCGTCGCCTCAAATGTACGCCCAAACAATTCCAAAAGCGTTGGTATCAAATTCTCGAAATGGCGAGTAAGGTGCGGAATGAATCCACGAAGGTTTGAAGTGCAATCCAGCAGAGTGCTGGTTAGGTGCTGATTATCAACGCCAGGGCAGAGGAAAGCTAGCCGAATCGGGTTAAGATAGCTTCGCCCTACCGTTGCTCCTGCGTCATGACTGTTATTTCCCTTACCAGCCAAGCCGATCGTTCTCAGGTTTTAAGTGTTACCCCCAATGTCGCTAGTACGCTCCAAGGTCAAATTCGGATCCCTGGGGATAAGTCCATTTCCCACCGATCTTTGATGTTGGGGGCGATCGCTGCAGGGGAAACGGTGATTGAAGGGATTTTAATTGGGGAAGATCCCCAAAGTACGGCCCAATGCTTCCGAGAAATGGGGGTAGAAATTTCAACCTTGACTCCGGAGCGGGTGGTGGTCAAAGGCATTGGTCTAGCGAATTTGCAGGAACCTAAAACGGTTTTGGATGCGGGAAATTCCGGGACAACGTTACGCTTAATGCTGGGATTATTAGCGGCTCAGGCGGGCAAATTTTTTACGGTAACGGGAGATGCTTCACTGCGATCGCGGCCCATGTCTCGGGTGGTGAAGCCGTTACAGGGCATGGGGGCTCAAATTTGGGGACGACAAAATGCAGCCCTTGCGCCCCTGGCGGTACAGGGCACTTCGCTACAGCCCACCCATTACCACTCCCCCATTGCCTCCGCCCAGGTGAAGTCCTGTGTACTGCTTGCCGGGTTATTGACGGAAGGAAAAACGATCGTGACAGAACCAGCGCTATCTCGGGATCACAGTGAACGGATGTTACGGGCCTTTGGGGCAACGGTGGAGAGTGATCCGGAGACGAATACGGTGATTTTGCACGGGCCCGCAACCCTGCAGGGACAAGCCGTGGTGGTGCCGGGGGATATTAGTTCTGCGGCTTTCTGGCTAGTGGCGGGGGCGATCGTGCCGGGGGCCGATATTGTGGTGGAGAATGTGGGGGTCAACCCCACCCGTACCGGCATTTTAGAAGTCTTAGCCGCGATGGGGGCAGACCTAACCCTAGAGCAGGAGCGGGTTGTGGCAGGGGAACCGGTGGCGGATGTGCGGGTACGTTGCCGTCCGGGAACCTGGCCCCTCAAGGGATGCCGCATTGAAGGGGAGGTGATTCCCCGCCTCATTGACGAAATTCCCATTCTGGCGGTAGCGGCCACCTTTGCAGAAGGCACGACCGCCATCCGAGATGCGGCGGAATTACGAGTGAAGGAAAGCGATCGTTTGGCGGTGATGGCGCAACAATTGACGAAAATGGGAGCCCAGGTGACGGAACATCCCGATGGCTTAGATATTGTGGGCAGTGGTGCTTTGCAGGGAGCCGAACTCGATAGCTTTACCGACCATCGCATTGCCATGAGTTTAGCGATCGCGGCCCTCCGGGCTACGGGAACCACTCAGATTGCCCGGGCCGAAGCCGCTTCTATTTCCTATCCGGACTTTGTCGCCACCCTCGATCGTCTGATTTGTACCCCCTAGCTGAAAGTGCAACATCCGTCCGGGATTGGCGGGAATTCGCTGAATTTATAAACAGAAGCGCAACAAGTGTGAACCTCCATCCTAGACGTTAAGCCCATTTAAACACTTAGGGCACTTCAGGCGTATGCTTATCCATACGTGCTCTAGATTTAACTGAAACCTTCGTTACAGACTGGTCAAATCTAGAGGTTCTCGTTTGTAACCGCATCAGATCCAGTGTTTAAAAGGAAGGATAATTATGCCTATTGCTTTTTGGCGTGAAGACTACCGCACAGGGAATGAACTGGTCGATCAACAACATTTACACCTCTTCGATCTAGTGAATGCCCTTCATGATGCAATGCTGGCGGGGGAAGGCAAGGATCTCCTCGCTAAGACCCTAGACGAGTTGGCCCAGTATACCCATGAGCACTTTTCTACGGAAGAAGCCCTAATGCTGGAGCGACATTATCCGGACTATGCTGAGCACAAAGAGCAGCACGTTATTCTGGCGGGGCAAGTGGTTGATCTCGTCCACAAATATCAGTCTGGGGAAATTGCCATTGGTATTGAACTGTCCCAGTTTTTGACGGATTGGTTGATTCACCACATTAAAGGCGAAGATCTCAAATTATTCCGATATCTGCGGGGGGGGTGACGCTCGCAAGCCACGCAAAGATAGGGACTGTGGCGAGCGGTTATGCCACCCACCACAATTAATCGAGGTGCTCTGTCCAGCGATTCCGGCTTGAACTGAGCAGGAGCTTACCCCTCAGTTAAGACTTCCATGAGCGCTTTCCCCATGGCTTGGCAGCCGACCAGAGTGGTCCCTTCTGAGAAAATATCCCCAGTACGATAGCCCCGATCGAGGACAGCGATCGTTGCCTGTTCTAAACGATCGGCAGCTTTGGGTTGGTTCAAACCGTAGCGCAGCATCATGGCGGCACTCAAGACCTGAGCCAAGGGGTTGGCTTTATCCTGACCGGCAATATCTGGCGCAGAGCCATGGACGGGTTCAAAAACACCGGGGCCAGATGCGCCCATGCTGGCGGAGGGGAGCATACCAATACTGCCGGTAAGCATAGCAGCAATATCCGACAAAATATCCCCAAATAAATTGCTGGTGACGATCGTGTCAAATTGTTTTGGCCAGCGCACCAATTGCATTGCGGCATTATCCACATAGAGGTGACTCAGTTCCACATCGGGATAATCCTTCGCCATCGCCGTAATCCGATCGCGCCAGAGTTGGGACACTTCCAAGACGTTGGCCTTATCCACAGAACAAAGCCGCTTGCCCCGTTTGCGTGCCGTTTCAAAGGCCACCCGCCCAATGCGATCGACTTCCGCTTCCGTATAAACCATGGTATTCACCCCGCGTTTTTCGCCATTCTCCAGAGTGAAAATGCCCTTTGGCTGCCCAAAGTAAACGCCACCGGTCAGTTCTCGAACCACCATGAGGTCTACCCCCTCCACCACCTCTCGTTTGAGGCTGGAGGCATCCACCAGTTGGGGCAAAATTTGAGCGGGGCGTAGGTTAGCAAATAGGTTTAAGCCCGCTCGCAATCCCAGCAAGCCCGTCTCCGGTCGTAGTTCTCGGGGCAGGTTGTCCCACTTGTAGCCACCGATCGCCGCCAGCAGAACCGCATCACTCTGCTGACAAATTTTCAGGGTTTCATCGGGGAGGGGAGAGCCAGCCGCATCGATCGCCGCTCCACCAATCAACGCTTCCGTAAAGGTCAGAGAAAATCCTTCTTGTTGAGCAACGGTTTTTAAGATCTCAACGGTTACCCCTAGAATTTCAGGGCCAATACCATCACCGGGAAGCAACGTTACAGAATAAGTTTGGGTCATCTAGTAATCGATCAAAAATGAACATCAACATACCCTCCGCACCAACACAGTGTTAGCCCTCTTGGTCTGGGGTAGTCTCACTATTATGGTTTAAGAGAGGTCACTCAGGATTACCAGGATTATCAGGATTACAAATTCATTGATCAGGGCACCTCGCGACCCACCCCCAGAATAGGGATTGTAGTGAGCGGCGCAGTTGCCCGCCACAATTAAGGATCGTGAATTAAATAAACCGGAAAGTTCAGGATTAAACCACAGAGGCACAAAGAACACAAAGGTATTCCTTCGGGGCTTCGGTGTCTTGGTAGTGAAATTCCAGGTTATAAAGTCC
>JBEAPM010000483.1:0-2542 GCA_041164445.1 Cyanobacteriota bacterium | reverse complement strand
TATTACTCTTTAGCTATATCACTATGTACTTTTTTCCCTCCTAGGAGGGGTTAGGGGTGGGTTCCTTCGCCGTTAGGCGATCGATTTAAAATTTGAAAAAACCGAGTTTTCCACAGACTTAGATCCCCGGTTTCTGTTGGTTTGTTTTAGAGATTTTTGGACTACGTTGGAGAAGAAACCGGGGATCAAGACGATCGTTTGTGTGGTTTTAGATCCCTGGTTTCTTATCGATGAAAAGCCCAGATTGGACGGCGAAGACCAGAGAAACCGGGGATCTCGGCGCAATACTAACTAGACTAAAACGATCGTTTGTGGTGTGGTGCTAACCAGATCCCCCGTTGCCGAACTCAAACTCGATCGCACTGAAAGCGAAAAAATTGAAGGGGAGAGTGCGGTGCTCCGCGCTCTTCCGCCTTAAGTTAGTCGTCAAGTCAAGAATCCCAAATGAGATAAGGGAAGAGAAAGGATCCCAAGAATTCTAAGGATCTCTTCATCCGTTCAAAACGATCGTGATTGACCCGTCAAGGGGGCAGAGAGGATGCGGCACGATAATTCGCGCTCCATGTTCCCTTACTGCTCTGCGCCTTCAATCACCGCAAAGCCCTGACGTTGAACATTCTCCGTGACCGTGCGGGGTTCCAGGAACTGCAACAAGTAATCTGGGCCACCGGCTTTGGAGCCGACCCCAGAGAGCTTAAAGCCCCCAAAGGGTTGCCGGGAAACGATCGCTCCCGTAATGCCTCGATTGATGTACAAATTCCCCACTTCAAAGTCAGTGCGGGCCGCTTCGATGTGAGAAGGGGTGCGGGAGTAGAGACCACCAGTGAGGGCGTAGTCGGTGCCGTTTGCAATCTCCAAGGCTTCACTGAAATTACTGGCTTTAATCACCGCTAGGACGGGGCCAAAAATCTCCTCCTGAGCGATCGTTGCGGTGGGGGGCACATCGGCAAAGATGACGGGTCCCACGAAGTAACCGGGATCGGGGGAGGGCAGTTCCAGAACGAGGCGGGCTTCGGTTTTACCGGCTGCGATCGCTTTGCGGATGTTGCCTTGGGCGGTGCCATCAATGACGGGGCCCATCTGCACACTGGGATCCGTGGTGTTGCCCACGTTGAGGGAGCGGGTGGCTTCCACTAAGCGTTCCAGGAAGGCATCGTAAATGGGAGCCAAAACGATCGCTCTGGAGCAGGCGGAACACTTTTGACCACTGTAGCCAAAGGCGGACTGCACGACCCCCGCCACCGCTTGATCCAGGTCTGCACTTTCGTCCACAATGACCGCATTCTTACCCCCCATTTCCGCAATCACGCGCTTGAGGTGCTTCTGACCGGGTTGCAGTTGGGCGGCAGTGGCGTAAATTTGGCAGCCTACTTCTCGAGAGCCGGTAAAGGCGATCGTGTGGATGTCTTTATGCTTGACCAAGTGTGCCCCGACAACGTGTCCTAAGCCCGGCAGGTACTGAATGACTCCCTGGGGAACCCCGGCTTCCACTAGGATTTCCACTACCTTGGCCATAATTACGGAAGCGGTTTCCGCCGGTTTTAGGAGGGTGCAGTTCCCCGCCACTAGGGCCGCTACGGTCATGCCCGTGGGAATGGCAATGGGGAAGTTCCACGGAGAAATTACGAGGGCCAGTCCTCGGGGTTGGTAGTGATAGCGATCGGTTTCCCCCGCCACATCAAAGGCGTAACCCGCCGCTAAGCGCTCCATTTCACTGGCGTAGTAGTAGCAGAAGTCGATCGCTTCAGATACTTCTCCATCGGCCTCCCGGATTGGTTTGCCCACTTCCAGAACCACCCAGGCAATCAGTTCATCTCGCCGCTGCTCCAGCAGTTCCCCGGCCCTGCGAATAATGGCGGCCCGCTCCTGAGGTGGAGTCTTTTTCCACTGAGGTAAAGCTGCTTTTGCGGCAGTGAGGGCTTCCTCTGCCTGCTCCACTGACACCAGTCCCACCTTACCAATAATTTCACTGGGGTTACAGGGATTTTCTGAGGTGAGGTAGTCTAGAGTGGAAATGTACTGTCCATTGATCAAGGGACGGTAGGTTTCTCCCAGTTGACCTTTCACCTTCTCCAGCGCCGTCAGTACGGACTCCCGCTGCGTCCGATCGGCATAGTCACTGTCCGCCGCAGGGCTAAAGCTCAGTTGAGAAACCGCTGGATGGGGATTGGAGGCTTCGGTGACTAGGGGGGGAGCCAGGAGTTGGTCTGGAGCAACATCCTCTAGGTTTTGCCGCAGGAAGGAGGTGTTGGCGGTATTTTCCAAGAGGCGGCGAATTAAGTAGGCCATGCCCGGAATCAGATTGCCATAGGGACAATAGACCCGCACTCTATAACCTTTGTCCACTAAGGCTTTACCCAGTTTATCCCCCATGCCGTAGAGCACCTGCAGTTCCCAGTTACGGCGGGGAACCTTGAGGGCTTCAGCGATCGCTACGGTGTGCCCCTGGGAGCGGACGTTGTGACTGCCAATAGCGGCATAGAGGTACTGGTGATTTTCCAGGAGTAACTGGGTGATTTTCTCGAAGTTGGCATCGGTTTCG
>JBEAPM010000482.1:0-14948 GCA_041164445.1 Cyanobacteriota bacterium | reverse complement strand
TCCAGCCCCCCAATCCCTTGCTCCCAAGGATCTGGAATTGCAGGACTTGTCTCCCGAATGGGTTCTCAAGCTTAAAAAAGCGACGATTCGAGGCTCCGATGAACAAATTGTGCGCTTGCTTCAGGAAATTGAAGCCAAAACCCCCCACTTGGCTGCCCTGATCAAAACCTGGGCCGAAGACTTTTCCTTTGACAAAATCCATGACCTTATTCATCGCTATGCGGAAACCGTGACCGATATAGCGGCTTAGCGGCTTAAGGACGGATGCGAATTTCCACATCGGTTTGCGGGGGCTGGGCTAGATCCACATCTAAGCGGGCTAGTTCGTCCCGCAGCAGGGTTTCGGACTGTTCTTCCCCTAGGAAAACCGCCAATTCGATCGCCCGTTGATAAAAACTAATGGCCGCTTCACGATTACGCTGGGCTTTATAAAACTGTGCCAAGGCCCGAATCGATCGGAATTGTTGATAAACATCAGACTCCCGCTGGGACAAGGTGAGACGATCGGTTAATAAGTCTAGGGCCCGTTGCGTATACCCCGTTGCCTGATGCGCGACCACTAAGCCATCGATCGCTCGGTATTCCGTGGCCCGATCCCCTAACCGTCGCGCTAATCCTAAGGCTTCTCCATAGGCCGCCGCCGCATCTTTGTCTAACCCCATGGCTCGATAGGCATCCCCTAAATTGTTAAAGGTATTCGCTTCCCCATAGGGATTATCGCCCCGCCCCCTTAACAGTAAAGCCTGTTCATAACGCTTTGCCGCCTCCGCATAATCTCCCTGTCCAGCGGCAATTAAACCCAAATTACTCAGGGACAACCCCTCTCCTTCTAAGTGCTGAATGCTTTTGGCAATCCGCAGCGCTTCACTAAAGCTGGATTCCGCTGCGGGTAAATAACCACTCTGGAGGAGAATCGTCCCTAAGTTGTTAAAACCGTAAATTTGTCCCACAAAATCCCGCTGCGTTTGGGCCACCCCCAACCGTCGCCGTAGAGCGTGTTCCGCTTCATAAAAATCCCCCAGGTTACCATAGGCTAAACCAATAAAGTCTAGGGCAGTCCCCACGCCATCATTGTCTCCAATGCCTTCATAGAGCGAGAGGGCCGTGCGCCAACTACTGATCGCCTTACCGTAGGCCCCTTCCCGTTGTTGGATACTGCCTACCCGCATCCATTGATCCGCCTGGGCCCGATCGGGGGTGCGGGTGCCATTATTGATCCGTACCTGGAGTTGCTCATTCAAAGAGAGTTGGGCCCCCCGTTGCACACCAAAGGTGGCATTTTGAGCTTGGGCGGTGGGAACGAGCCCCGCCAGGAAGAAACTAAGGGTATAGGCAAGTAAACGGCAATTCATGGCAAGTGGAGAAGGAATGGAGGCAAGCGTTAAGGTGTCTGGCGAGAGCAGTACGTCTGAAGGGGGAAAGTAGTTCAGCGGCGAGCCGATCCTAAACTGCGACTAAGTTGCCTGTCCCAAAAGACAACACTGCATGGGCTGCGGCATCACAATAAAGCAAACGAATATCTTCAGGGATTTCTACTGCTAATAGTTCATAAGCGGTCTGTAAATGTTCTGCAATTTTAGCTGCCGGTATCTTCTCCCCTTCTGCCCGTAAGTATGCTGCGATGCGGGTATCACTCCACCGGAAGGTTTGGGCCATGATCACCATCAAACGCAGTAGCGGGGGTAAACGATCGAGGGCTTGATCCAAGTAGCACCATAAGACTGGGGGTGCGGCGGCCAGAGAATACTGAATAGATTCTACGGGGGGTAAGTTGGCAACATTAATACAATGGGCTGTGATATTAATCAACCAGTTCTGTAGGTTAAACCCAGTACCACTCAGACTCCGGAGATCTAAACCGCCTAACTCGTAGTAAATGTGTCGCCAAGTTTGGGCAAACAGGTACTCCCCCTGCACCTGCGATCGCAGGGAATGCCAAATCAAGGTGTAAACAATAGGGGAATAGCGACAAAAAATTGCCGTAAAATAGCGCCCTTGATCAGGGTGGCGTTGAAAAAGAATTAAGAGATCTCGATCGCTATAGCGAGCAAGGGCTTGGATCAGCGGATGTTCTGCTTCTGGAAACTTGGGAATTTGCACGGGTCAGCCTCGCCAGGACAGCATTAGAATCAAGCAAACAAAGATTGCGTGAGCAGAGATGGGTTCGGCGGCACGCCAGGTTGCCCCTGAGTTTAGCCTAATTCCTTCAAAATAGACGCTTTTTGCAAAAATTTTCGGCTTGCCACTGAAAGCAAAAAAATTTAAGGGAAGAGTACGGCGCGAAGTGCAGCACTCTTCCGCCTTAGGGCGCGTCATCGATTAGGTCTAGAAGCCTTGCGGTATAAAGGTTACCGCGCCCGCTCCAGCAAACATAACTAGGGGCTGAAACGAGTGCAGTATAAACACTTCAGCGCTAAATGATGACAGCCCCTAAGTGGGTCGCCAAATTTGCCAACCGAGATCAATCGCGTCTTTCCAAAGGGCTGTCAGTCACGGAAGCGAACTCGCGGAAGCTAAAAGTTCTGGCCAATATAGATCGATCGCACTTCCCCATTGCGCCGAATGACCGCTTCCTGATTACTCACATCCACCAGCATCCAACCCGCAGAGCCGATCGCTTCTCCGAGATGAACCCGGCGGGTGACCCCATTAATTTGAAATAAGGCAGCGGATTGATCCCCCAACTCTAAAATTCCCACGAGGGAATGGCTTACCGTTGCGGGTTCTGGCAGCGGTGCCACTCCCGGAGCAGGCTGCTCTGCCGTGGTGGGGTTGGCGGGGCCAGCGGTGGTCGCGACCGGAGCACCAGAGGCTCCCACGGGCACGGTGGGTAATTTGCCGGAAGCCAACAAGGGGGGAGCAGGGTTAAGCACACCGGGCAGCGCACCGGCTACCGCTGAGGGTGGGGCTGCTACGCCGGGGGTATTGGGATAGACCGGAATATAGACCCGCTCTAATACGGTTCCCTGAGCGGGGGTTTGGACATTCTGGGGCGTAGAGGGGAGTGGGCTTAAATCCCCAAGGGATGGGGTTCCGGGAATGGCCACCGTGGGCAATTCTCCGGCAGGGGAGAGGGCGGTCGGGACACTGGGTAGGGAGGCAACGGTTGATGCTGAGGGGGCAGAGAGGCCGTTTGCGGTGGCTGCTGTTGCGCCCTGACCAGAGCTAGGGCTGGCCGGGTCTAGGGTTTGTAAAGAATTCTGAAGATAAGCGACAAACTGCTCATTGGGGGTCTCGGGTTGGACAGCAGCAGCACTGGATTCACTGGGGAGAGTCGCAGGAGCACTGATCAAGACATCATAGCGATCGCGATCGAGGGCCCACCAGCCGAGGGTGATGGCACAGGAGACTAAAACCGATCCTAACAGTAAGCGATCGACAAAGGGAGAGACTGGATCTGAGGTTTTCCCCGAGGGGAGTGCAGCAGTGTCGGGGCTATAGGCATCAACGCGGGGCACTAAGGCGGCGGGTAAGGCCAGGGAGGGCATAGCTAAGGAACGAATATTGAGCACTTCGGCTTCTTCAACTTCTACCGGTGCAACGCCACTATCCAGGGTATGTTCCACTTCAGTGAAGATCTCATCCATCAGACGATCGGCATAAATATCTACGTCTACAGGATTCTGATTTCCCTCATTATTTCCATCCACGGGGGTATCGTGCCAATACTCTGCCAGTGTTACGGCTCCAGAGGTTACTTCAGCCGGTTCGATCGCCCCCAGGGAATCCAGGGTTTCCTGGACACTCCCCCCTTCCTGCCATTCTGGATCTAACGATCGCGGCAACGAAGCGTTTTCTTGATCCGTCTCCTCATAGGTCAAGGTAACGATCGGAGAGAAGTCTTGTTTTGACATGGCCGAGGCGCTCCTAGGGGTCAAGGAATAACAATTCGCAGGCTGCTACGCGAATTCGGACTATTATAGACAAGCCCAGCTTTAACGCCATTACCTTAACAAAAAATGTTCAACCTGCAAGTCTTTCCTCACAATTCTTTGCGGATTCCGGAGAAACTGAGGAGGGGCAGTCGTCAGGTCGCGGTTGAAACGATCGCTTTTTATCAACGGTATCTCTCGCCCCTCAAAGGCTATCACTGTGCCCATCGGCAATTGTATGGTGGGCTCTCCTGCTCGGAATACGTCAAGCAAACGATCGCGGCCCAGGGGATTAGACGATCGCTCCCCCTCTGTCACGATCGCTTTCAGGCCTGTCGGCAGGCCCTAGACCTTCTCCAGGCGCAGCAGACATTACGGGCAAACCTTCGGCAAATCGGGAAAACTGGGGTCTGGGCAGCATCAGAGGCTAACCTAGAAGGGAACATCCCCAGCGAAGGCACATTACCCGAGGATGAGCCCCCGGCGGAAACCATCACCAAGGGAGAATACTACCCGGATCAAGACTTTCAACCTCCCACACCACCCCCTAATCCCCTGGCCTCCTGTTGTCTCTGTGGGGCGGTGGATGTCTGTTGTGGTGGCCCGGTTAGTGCCGGTGGAATGGGCTGTGGGGATCCCTTGGCAAGCTGTAGTTGTTGTTGGAGCGGTTGTAACTTGGATGCGGTGTCCTGCTGTCTTTAGGGAACCTACAAACCGCAAAACTTACCACAACCCATTGCGCTTACCATTGGGCATCACCGTATTCCAAGACACCTTCGCCAAGGCCAGTTGATCCTCGTTCACCTTGGCTCCGGTCAAGTTTGCCCCGGAGAGATTTGCCCCCCGTAAATTTGCATTACTCATGTGGGCATAGCTGAGGTCGGCTCCCCGCAAATCTGCCCCAATTAAGTCGGTATAGTTCATGTAGGCCCGCACTAACTTTGCATCCCGCAGGGCCGCCTTAGACAAATTAGTCCGTCCTAAATTGGCTTCAGATAAATCCGCATTGCAGAGATTCGCACCTTCTAAACGGGTGCTATGTAAGTTAGCCCCCGCCAGGTTAAAGCGTTGAAAGTCTTGGTTACTTAAATCGTGGGACGTAAAATCTAAGTTGCCCTTGGCATAGGTTTGCTGGACTTGGGCAGGCGTTAAGCGCTTGGGGGGTACCACACGCTCTCCCGCTGTTTTGCGGCCTTTATCCTTGGCAATCTGGGTATTACCACTGTTAGCAGCAGATGGAGATCGGCGGGGTCTAGCAGTATTCCCCGTAAAAACTTGAGTGGTGTCGCCGGGGGCTCGGTTCCGACGGGATCGAATAGATTCTGCCATACGAGCTGCGGAGGCACTCCGAGACGATCGTCCTCCTCCTTCCCCAAAGCCTGCCCCCGGCCCTTGCCAACGGGTTGCATCCTTGGCTTGTCCGGTGGTTTTGTCCGGCACATTGGTCGTGGGTTTAATCATGCTCTGAGCCAAGCTTTCTAGGTATGGCTCCATGTCTAATGCTTTGAGGACCTCGTTCGCGGTTTGATAGCGATGCTTTACCGAGACCTCTAACATTTTGATCATCACACTGGCAAAGGAGTCAGAAATATCCACCATACTCAGCCAGTTCATTTCCCCCGTTGCGGGGTTATAGTTCAAATCTTTGGGAGACTTGCTCGTGAGTAAATAGAGACAAGTGACCCCTAGGGCATAAATATCACTACTGTAAACCGGGCGCATCGCCATTTGCTCCGGCGGCGCATAGCCTGGCGTTCCAATGGCGTAGGAGGTCAGGGCCGTTTGTTCCGACAGACTGGCCACATTGGGATTCACTTGATCTTTCACTGCGCCAAAGTCAATGAGGACTAACTTGCGATCTTGATTACGGCGAATAATATTGGCGGGCTTAATATCCCGGTGAATCACCTGCTGACTATGGATGTATTGGATCAGCGGTAAGATTTCACTCAAAAACTGACGCACCCCTGCTTCGGTAAAGGGACCGTTATCTTTAACTTCTTGCTGCAGCGTCAAACCGCTGATAAATTCTTGAACCAGATAAAATTCATTGCCTTGCTCAAAGTAATCGAGCAAGGTTGGGATTTGGGGATGACTCCCAATTTTGCCCAGGGTCTTGGCTTCACGACGAAAGAGATCCCGGGCCATTTCCATAACCGAGGCAGCGGTTGAATTGGGCCTTAATTGCTTGATTACACACTGAGGAGCCCCTGGCAAACCAACATTCTTGGCAATAAAAGTCGCACCAAAACCACCTTGTCCGAGGGTATGAATCACCTCGTATTTGTCTTGAAGGAGCAACTTGTTGCCGCAGGCCTGACAAAGGTTCGTGTTGACTAAGTTTTCGGGATTCGGACAAGCCGGGTTGACACAATAAGCCATGCCACTATTCACTCGGCAAAGGAAGAACAGTCATCCTAGGCACAAACTCCTTTCAGAGTCCTAATAAGAGGTTAGTCTTCAAGGTTTTTGGGACTTAGGAGACAACCTGGACAGGGAACCATTTCCCCTAGGATACACGAATAATTGACTCTCGGGGGAGGACAATTATTGAGATCCCGATACCAGTATTTTATTATGGGAAGGATGGATCAGACCCAGGAGTAGCCAAAGTTACGGTGATAGACCAAATTCCTTAGCCAATTCCTGTGTGATCCATTCTATCGGCTTTCCATAACGTTGAGCAATGACCCCTAAATAATAGTGGTAGGCTCCCCGCTCTCTGTCGGTGGGGGCTATGCCAAAAATGGCATGAACATACCAGGCTTCTGGGGGATAACTGCCAAAACAGTCAAAGTATTCTTGCTTGGCAAAGTCTGGAGCATACCCCCGCTGGTAACAGCGTTGGCGTAGGGCTTGAAAAATACGGTATCGGGTCGGTTCATCTTCGATTTGTCGCAACTGTTCCCGACTCATCAGTTGGATCAGATCGTGGGTGTAGAGGGGACGATCGGCGGCCCAGTCATACCCACAACCTGGACATTGCATTTGGACGGTGGCAACGGTGCGTTGACATTGGGGACATTGTTTGCCGGATGCACCCTCTACCACGGGGGATCGGCTCTGGCGATCGCCTCCTATCGGTAAGGAATACTCCTGCACGTCTTCAGGAAAACCGAGGCGTTGCAAATTTCCGGCCTGATCCAAAATAATGCCGTGGGTTTTGTCGGTATCGGGGCTAATGCGCATGACGCGACCAATTTGCTGATAATGCAGGGCTAGGGACAAGGTGGGTCGTAGCAGCAACCCCACTTCGACGGCTGGTACATCAAAGCCAATGCTGATCACGTTACAGGAGGTCAGCATCAACAAGGTGCCATCCGCTAAACCCTGATAAAGTTTTTGGCGTTGCTTGGGAGGCGTGCCCCCCGCCACCATGGCCGATGGAATGCCCGCCTCATTGAAGGCATTGGCAACGTGTTGGGCGTGTTCAATATCCACACAGAAGGCGATCGATCGTTTGCCGGGTACCAGACGCTGCCACTCTTCAACAATTCGCTTAATCAATTCAGGACGATCGCAGGCATTTTTAAGTTGTTTTTCGTCGTAGTCCCCCCCCACGATCTGCAACTTGCCGAGATCCAGTTGTTCATCTTGGGGGAGCCCGTAGTACTGCATGGGAGCTAAAAAGCCCATTTGCTGCAAGGCGGTAGGTGGGGGGGCCGCGACAAAGGTTTCAAAATAATCCCCCAACTGCTCCGTTCCCAGGCGATAGGGGGTTGCGGTCATGGCAATATGCACAGCATCGGGATGGGTTTCCTGGAGAACCTGCTGACCCACTTGGCTAAAAACTGTGGTGTGCCCTTCGTCATAAAAGACTAAGTCCGCAGGCCACGTCTTCCACCACTCTCGTTTTGCCATGGTCTGGATGCTGGCAATCTGGATCGGTGCATTTTCATCTTCTGGCCAACCCGCTTTAATAAAACCGCAGTGCAAACCAAAGTCCTGCATTTTGGCGTAGGTTTGCCCGACTAAGACATCCAGGTGAACTAAAAATAAAAGACGACTGCCTGTCCGCTCGGCATGGGCACAAATTTGACCACTGATCACGGTTTTGCCGGAACCGGTACCGGCCATAATGGCAATACGCCTAAACCCTTTTCTAACCTTGGCATACAAGTCATTAATAACTTGAGCTTGGTAGGGACGAAGTTGGGGGCGATTCAGGGTTGCAGCGGAGGATTCCATGGCGCTAGCGGTTGGCTCTCGGTGGACTCCGCCTTACTATAGATCAACCCACGGAATCTATCTCATCTTTTTGACTAGAGTCTTCCGGCCATTCGGGAATTTCTGGTAGTCCGGGTAGGATCTGCTCTAATTCCACTGATTCCAAGAGATCAATTTCAAGGCTCTCATCTGCATCTCGGGGGGCTGTCTGGACAATGCGAATGAGTTCTAGGCGAGGCCCATCACTTTTTTCGACACTCAGTTCGGCAAGCTGATACATCAGTTTTTCACCGGGCTTAGGGATTTTTTGCAGTTGGTAAATGAGGAAGCCGCCTAGACTATTATATTCTTCAGATAGGGGAAAGTTAAAGTCTAGAATATGATTCACTTCTTCTAAATCCATCTGGGCTGGAACGAGGAAAGTCTGATCATCTAAAATTTCAATTTTGAGGGCTTCATCCGATCGGTTATCGACCCCTTCGCCAATGATTTCTGCTACTACGTCTTCTAAGGTGACCAGCCCAGCGGTGCCGCCATATTCGTCTACGACAATCACCATCGATTGACGCGATCGTTGCATCAGGGGAAGCAACTCACTGAGGAGAGAATACTCAGGGACAAAACGTGCTGGTCGAGCCCAATTTTGAATGGGGATAGTCCAGCTTTCTCCCGATTCTCCCCAGGCGGAAGCCAGTTCCTTAAAACAAAGAATGCCCCGAATATCATCTAAGGATTCTCCGAGTAAGGGATAGCGAGAATGTTGCGATCGAGAGACTTCTTGGAGCAACTCTTTGAACGACATTTCTAGGCTAACCCCAACAATTTGGGTACGGGGAATCATAATATCTCCGGCGGTTACGTCGCCAAAAGCAAAGACATTATTTAATAAGGTTCGCTCTTCATCTTCTAAACCAATGGATTCACTATTAGTGCTAATAATCAGTTGAAGTTCTTCTGGGGTTAGTCGGCTATATCCGTTGGTACGATCGGATTCTAAGCCGCCTAATTTTAATAAAAACCGAGTAGACTCATTGAGGATACAAATGAACGGATGAAAGATCCGAGCGATCGCAGTACTCGGGGTGGCCAAGACTCGGGCCAAATCTTCGGGATAGAGGAGCGCTATGGCCTTGGGGCAAAGTTCACCAAAAATAATCTGGAGGTACACCAGACTTAAGAACGCGATCGGAACGGCGACGGCATGGGCCAGACGTTCGCCCCACCCCCCGGGTAACGGTAACCCTAAAAACAATTGCTTAAAGAGGAGAGAAACCCCACTTTCCCCCATCCAGCCTAGGGCTAAACTAGAGAGGGTAATCCCCAATTGGGTTGTCGAAAGTAAGCGATCGAGACTCTGTTGAAGGCGCTCCACTGTACGGGCTTGCAGATCCCCTTCCAAGGCCAATTGGCGAATCCGCGATCGTCTTACCGAGAGAATTGAAAACTCCGCTGCTACAAAAAAAGCATTCAACGCCAAAAGGAAAACAATGGCAAATAACTGGGGGACAACTCCCTGCATGGAATCGAGACTCCAATGAATAGGCTGAACCGAAACAGATCTGCCGCTACCGGGGGAACCAGATGAACGGAGGAGAAACCAGAAATCTTGAGGGTTTTGCGGGCTTAAGGTTGCAGAAACCGTTAGTTTTGTTCTGGAACAGGAATCTTTTCAAGCTTAAGTTTAATTTGCTGATCGGGATAGTCCGTTAACTCTAAGTTAATGGAGTCCAGTTCCGCTAAATTGACACGAGGGATACGAATTTGGCCCTGAAACGTCTCACTCATCGCCGGTAACTCGCTGGGTAACCCTTCAATACTACTGCTGAGGGACTGGCCCCGATTATCCGTTACCGTGAGAAAACTATATAAAAAGCGAACCGACTGAGTGCCCTCATTTCGTAAGGCAACCTCTAGGCTTACCGTGTCATCTTTCACTTGTAAGGACAACACCTCTAGATATACCCCTTGATTTTGGGTGGAATAAGGAAAGCCATCAGCGGAGGGGGCTGGGGTAGCTTGGGGGGAAGCATTCGGGGCTGGGGTGGGGGCCGCAAGGGGGGCACTGATTTTTTCTTTGACCCGCTTGATCACATCTGCTTCTGCCACAAAAGGGACTGGGCTAGCGGCGGGAGCCCCCTGTTGCGTTTTGCTCTCACGCCAAACGGTGGAGGTACTGGAGTCCGGTTGCCTTACTCCTACGAGGGCCTCTTCCCCTAACCGAGCCCCCCAGAGAAATCCATAAAGTCCGGCACTGAGAGAAACGGCAAAAAGAATTCCCGTGAGTAAGGTTAAAACTTGTAAGATCGGAGACATGTAGGTTAACGTAAAGGAAAATGGCCGGGGTTGGCCGAGCGGTTTAGGCAGCGAACTCATAATTCGCCTTAGGCGGGTTCAACTCCTGCACCCCGGATTTCAAAATTTTCAGCGCTAGGGATTGCCGGAGGGCAGTAGAGATTCCTTGCGGACACATTTAGGATTGAGGGCAAACCTGAGGGTCTTCTAGCTTTTCTGAGCAAGGTTGAACCAGAAGGAACGGCGAAGGTTCTTTCTGACAGAGAAATGACAGAGAAATTGAGGGGATCCCATCAGCGCTCTGTACAGATCACTAGCAAAATCCCCTACCTAGGGTTGCGCTTCCTGCGCCCTCAAGTTCAGAACGACTAAGGCATGGGACGACGATCGTAAACGAGTTCCGTACCAATCACGCGGCCCGTTTGGAGAGAAGGCAGGGTCATCAAGGACGTATTATAAGGATTCGGTAAATCGGGAACGCGGAGAAAGGGGTCACTCATCGTTTGCTGCATCAGGACATCCTGGTACACTGCATTGACAATGCGATTATCCCGTTCGATCGAAATTTCAGGATAACTGCCTCGGGGAAAGGCAGACGCACCGGAAATGCCCAGCCACTGCCCCAGCAAGCTCATGGAATCATAGGAGTTCTTGCCGTTTTGGAAGTATCCCATTTCCAACGCTTCCGCTGGATTAGCATAGACTTTTATGGTCTCTTCTGCTTGGGCGGCGGTAGAACCCCCCAACACGGATAGACTAGACACTAACGCGATCGTACCTAAACTAGCACCACTTAACATTGACTTGAGGTTCATACCAACTCCTCCAAAGGACACCAGATCACCAGCACTTTAGCAGCAAAAGTCTAGGGATGCCACTGCAGATTCCGATTAATTATGGAGCGCGGCCAAGCCGCCCGCCATAATCCCCATCCTGGCGGCGGAACAGACCCCCAACTTTCGATTTTTCGATGTGGGTGCGACAGAAGCCAAAACCCTGATGATCTCATCGCTTGACCCTAGATTCGGTCTGCGCAAATCTCAAAAATCATGTGCTCCTCGCCCGTACCTTTCTTCCGATCATTCCGCACCGTGCGGGCTTGCTCAAAAAATTTTCGCTACGCTAGACAGATTGTCCACCACCGTTGATAATTGAGCAATGTTTAAGGGTGTCCTTAAGGGAAGACCTTTCTAATGTTGGTAATTAGAGATTATTGAGCAACCTATGAGAGTTTTAGTTATTGGCGGCGACGGGTATTGTGGTTGGGCAACAGCACTTTACTTATCAAATCAAGGGTATGAGGTCGCAATTTTAGATAACTTAGTGCGTCGTCACTGGGACATGGAACTTTGTGTAGAGACCCTTACACCGATCGCTCCCATTCAGACTCGTCTTCAACGCTGGAAGGATCTCACGGGCAAAACGATCGATCTCTTCATTGGCGACATCAATAATTATTCCTTTCTGGTGGATGCCCTCAAGAAGTTTGCACCAGACTCCATCGTCCACTTTGGCGAACAGCGTTCTGCCCCCTTCTCCATGATTGATCGGGAACACGCGGTCTTGACCCAAACCAATAACGTCATTGGTAACCTCAATCTGCTCTACGCCATTCACGAACATTGCCCCGATTCTCATCTCGTCAAGTTGGGGACTATGGGTGAGTATGGCACCCCCAATATTGATATTGAAGAGGGCTAC
This sequence comes from Cyanobacteriota bacterium, assembly GCA_041164445.1. Lineage (GTDB taxonomy): Bacteria > Cyanobacteriota > Cyanobacteriia > Prochlorotrichales > Prochlorotrichaceae > JBEAPM01. The sequence continues at coordinate 2,916 of JBEAPM010000482.1, read as the reverse complement.
ATTACCATTGAGCATAACGGTCGCAAAGATACCCTCCCTTATCCCAAGCAACCCGGATCCTTCTATCACCTCAGCAAGGTTCACGATTCCCACAATATTCACTTTGCCTGCAAAATTTGGGGCTTACGGGCCACCGATCTGAACCAAGGGGTTGTCTACGGGGTTCTCACGGAAGAAACCGGCATGGATGAATTGCTGATCAACCGTTTAGACTACGACGGTGTTTTTGGCACAGCCTTAAACCGTTTTTGTATCCAAGCCGCCATTGGCCACCCCCTCACCGTTTATGGCAAAGGTGGGCAAACCCGAGGCTTCCTAGACATTCGGGATACGGTGCGCTGTATTGAAATCGCGGTGAATAATCCTGCCAACAAGGGAGAGTTCCGCGTCTTCAACCAATTTACTGAATTGTTTGATGTGCAAGGTTTAGCGGAAAAAGTTCAACAGGCTGGGGCAGCCCTAGGCTTAAAGGTTCAGATTGATCACCTGGAAAACCCTCGGGTTGAGCTAGAAGAACACTACTTCAATGCCAAAAATACGAAACTGATTGACCTGGGGTTAGAGCCGCACTATCTTTCCGACTCCCTGCTCGATTCCTTGCTCAACTTTGCCGTTAAATATCAAACTCGGGTGGATAAGGAGCAAATCTTACCGAAAGTGAAATGGAGAGCTTAGTTGGCTTTCCACTGAAAGCGAAAAAATTTAACGGAAGAGTGCGGCGCGGAGCGCCGCACACTTCCGCCTTAAGTTGGTAGCCGCTTAGTTCTTAGAATCTAGTTTTCAAAGTCTAGTTTCAAGATTTTGGCTGTTGAGGCTCAGTGTAGGATCTGAACGGATTATTCAAAGAGTTTGTGAAAGAGTGCAGCAGAAAGCGTTGCACTCTTTCGCCTTAAGTTGATAGTCCTGCGATCACTGCTCAGTTGAAGGTCTCGCCTAGACTGCGAGTCGTTGTCATTGTTTTAGTCCCGTCGTTATCCTGTCCTATTCTCAATGTCTTCATCCTGTCGTGTTGCTATCTTAGGTGCTACCGGTGCTGTCGGTACCGAATTATTGAGCCTTTTAGCGGAACGGAGTTTTCCGTTAAGTCACTTAAAACTCTTAGCATCGGAGCGATCGGCAGGGAAAAGTTTAACCTTTAAGGGCGAGTCCCTTCCCATTACGGCGGTGAGTGCCGAATCCTTTCAAGGGGTTGATATTGTCCTTGCCTCTGCGGGGGGCAGTACCTCACGGCAATGGGCCAAAGCGATCGTTGAGGCGGGAGCCGTCATGATTGATAACTCCAGTGCCTTTCGCATGGATCCCCAGGTTCCCCTCGTGATTCCAGAAATCAACCCCGCTGCAGCCAAGCAACACCAAGGGATTATCGCCAATCCCAACTGTTCCACCATTTTGATGAATATGGCCGTGTGGCCCCTGCACCAAGTGAGTCCCGCGCAGCGGATTGTCGTCTCTACCTATCAATCGGCCAGCGGTGCCGGTGCCCGAGCCATGGCTGAACTGGAGCAGCAAAGCCGCGAGGTCTTAGCTGGTCAGCCCCCTCGTCCTGAAGTATTGCCCTATCCCATTGCCTTTAACCTCTTCCCCCACAATTCTCCCCTCAATGACCAGGGATATTGTGAAGAAGAGATCAAAATGGTCAAGGAAACCCAGAAAATCTTCGCTGACCCCAATATTCGCATTACCGCAACCTGTGTACGGGTTCCCGTACTCCGGGCCCATTCAGAAGCCGTTAATATTGAGTTCCAGCAGCCCTTCCCCGTCGAGAAAGCCAAATCGCTCTTGGAGAACGCAGCGGGTGTTACCCTAGTAGAAGATTGGCAGAAAAATTATTTCCCCATGCCCCTCGAAGCCAGTGGTCAGGACAACGTTCTGGTGGGGCGGATTCGCCAGGATATTTCCAACCCAAACGCCTTAGATCTTTGGCTCAGTGGCGATCAAATTCGTAAGGGAGCTGCTCTGAATGCGGTGCAGATTGCCGAGTTGCTACAGTCTTAAGCATTTCTGGGTTGCAGAGGATCGGGTGCCCCTCAACAGGCAGTCTCTTGAGCTTGAACTTTAGATTTAGATTTAGATTTTGATGATGGTGAACAGGTACGAGCAGCGTTATGGGATTATGCTAATCATGAGGAGTGGTTTTTAGTGAGTAACTTTGGACGGGTTTTGACGGCAATGGTCACCCCCTTTGATGCTGAGGGGAAGGTGAACTATGACCAAGCGGCAGCCTTAGCGGTTCATCTGGCTGAGCATGGTACGGATACGATCGTTGTCTGTGGCACCACAGGAGAATCTCCGGTACTCTCCTGGGAAGAAGAATTTCAACTCTTCAAGGTCATTCACCGTGCTGTGACGGGGAAGGCTAAAGTCATGGCCGGTACGGGCTCTAATTCCACCCAAGAAGCGATCGTTGCTACCCGCCATGCTGTTGAACTGGGTCTAGATGGTTCCCTCCAAGTGGTGCCCTATTACAATAAACCCCCTCAGGAAGGGCTGTATCAACACTTCAAAACGATCGCCGAAGCCTGTCCGGACTGTCCGCTGATGCTCTATAACATTCCTGGGCGAACCGGACAAAACCTGCTTCCCGAGACCGTGGCCCAATTATCCGAAATCCCCAACATCGTTGCCATCAAGGAAGCCAGTGGGAATTTAGATCAAGTGAGCCAAGTCCGTCGCTTAACCCCCCCCACCTTCGACATTTACTCTGGAGATGATTCCCTGACCCTGCCAATTTTGTCCGTTGGGGGTAAAGGGGTTGTGAGTGTGGCCAGCCATTGCGTAGGCGATCGGTTGCAAGCGATGGTTCGAGCCTTTGAAACCGGTAATGTTCAAACCGCTACCCAAACCCATTTAGAGCTTCTGCCCTTGTTCAAAGCCCTCTTTGTCACTACCAATCCCATTCCCCTCAAAGCCGCCCTC
>JBEAPM010000481.1:0-3487 GCA_041164445.1 Cyanobacteriota bacterium | reverse complement strand
CACGCAGTTTACCCTCAGTCGTTGTACCTTTCCCCTCGATCGCTATGCCTTGACCGGTCTCTTAGCTTTGGCGGCCAGCTTCCCTACGTTCTACACCGTGCTGTTGGTGCTGCGCCCTGCTCCCCTCTATGCCCCTCAGGTCTGGATTCCGCTCCTCAGCCTCAGTTTCAGTAGCGCCTCAGCGATCGTTTTGCAGGTGGGGAATGGGGCTTGGCAACTCTGGCAACGACAACAGGTAAACCCCGATCCTCCGGACACCGCGCCCCAGGATTCACCAGACCTTCTAAAGATTTGGCACACCGTCTTACAACAAGTTTTGAAGCTACGGGTTCAGCAGATCGCCAGCCTCGGTTTGGTTAGCCTACCCTTGATTTTGGCCGCGCAAATTTTAGTGAATATTGATCCGCTCCTGGCCCTAGGATACGAAGTTTTACTGATGCTCGTGGGTCTGAACAGTTCCTTCGTCGCGGTGCTCTGCCTCCAAAAGATTTTTGCAAGATTGGCCACAGTGAATACTATGCGAAGGGACATCCCAAGGGTATAGTGATCTCCATAATGCAACCGAAAGGAAACGCTTATGGATGCCGCTGCACTTTGGCAACGTTATCAAGATTGGCTTTACTACCACGATCGTCTCGGTTTTTACGTGGATGTGAGCCGTATGCGCTTTGACGATGCCTCTGTCATGGCCCTGCAACCTAAGCTTGACCAAGCGTTTAGCGAAATGGCAGCGTTGGAAGCCGGAGCGATCGCCAACCCCGATGAACAACGGATGGTGGGGCATTATTGGCTGCGGAATTCTGAACTGGCCCCCAATCCCGACCTCAAAAAAGATATTGACGAAACCCTTGTCGCAATTACGGACTTTACACACAAAGTCCATAGTGGGGCGATTCGTCCCCCCTCGGCCTCCCGTTTTACCGATATTCTCTCCATTGGCATTGGTGGCTCTGCCCTCGGCCCCCAATTTGTGGCTGAAGCTCTGACCCCCTTGGATAGTTTACTGAACATTCACTTCATCGATAACAGCGATCCCGAAGGCATTGATCACGTTATTAACCATTTGGGCGATCGTCTCAGAAGCACCTTGGTGCTAGTGATTTCTAAATCCGGCGGAACCCCAGAAACCCGCAACGGCATGTTAGAAGTCCAACAAGCTTTCCAAGCCCGTGGTTTAAACTTTGCTCAACAGGCGGTGGCCATCACCGGCTTAGGCAGCAAGCTGGAACAACAAGCCCTGAAGGAAAACTGGATTACCACCTTTCCCATGCACGACTGGGTTGGAGGGCGCACCTCTCAACTGTCTGCGGTGGGTCTGGTCTCTGCCTCCCTGTTGGGAATTGACATTTATGGGATGTTGACCGGGGCTAAACTGATGGACGAAGCCACCCGCATTCCGAACCTGAAGCAAAATCCCGCTGCGCTCCTGGCCCTAGCGTGGTACGTTGCCGGTAATGGCAAGGGTCAAAAAGATATGGTGGTTCTGCCCTATAAAGATAGTCTCTTGCTGTTTAGTCGCTATCTACAACAACTGGTGATGGAGTCCCTAGGCAAAGAAAAAGACCTAGATGGCAACACCGTGTACCAGGGCATTGCGGTCTACGGGAACAAAGGTTCAACGGATCAACACGCCTATGTGCAGCAACTGCGGGAAGGCGTTCCCAATTTCTTCATGACCTTTATCGAAGTCTTGAACGATCGCAGCGGGCCCTCTCCAGATATTGATCCGGGCGTGACCAGTGGAGATTACTTATCGGGATTTTTGCAAGGCACCCGCGCAGCCCTCTACGAAAACCACCGAGACTCTCTCACCGTCACCATTCCCGCCGTCACCCCAGAAAGTGTAGGAGCCCTCATTGCCCTCTACGATCGGGCCGTGGGACTCTATGGCTTTTTGATTAACGTCAATGCCTATCACCAACCCGGGGTAGAAGCGGGTAAAAAAGCAGCAGCAGCGGTTTTAGAGTTACAGAAACAAGCCCTGGCGACTTTACAATCCGCCCCCGCGCCTCTTTCTATCGCCGCCTTAGCCGAAAAAATGGGTCACCCCGAAGCCACAGAAACCCTTTATCGAATTTTGCGTCACCTCGATGCCAATAACCGTTGGGTTGTCCTAGAGGGAGAGCGATCGAAGCCTGGGGAACTTCAAGTGCGGCTGAAATAAGCTTGATTGGCTTGAATGGTTAGTTTTGGACCCTTGAGCAACCGGAGGACTAGTCAGTAGTATGAGCAATATCTCTCAGACCTCTCAGCCAAATCCTTACTCAAACCGCTTCATTCCAGTGGAGCAAGGGAGCGACTTCTTCGAGAACCTGCAACGCTGCCGGGATGACGGGGAAAAGCGACGACTGTTTATGGAAACGGCGGCACGGCAGGATGTGCCCCTCAGAGCGATCGGAGAGATTCTGACCTATCGGGATCAGCTTTTGGTGACTCTGGCATTACAGAGCTTGAGCGGAATTCAAAACCAGGAGATTCGCCACAAACTGGTCAACTTGGAACTGATTGAAGGGGTCGATCCCAGTCCTGAAGAGCTTTATGCCTTACCCAATCCAGAGGAATATCAACCCTGGAGTGTGTTGGTGTTGCATAAGCTGTGTGAGCAAGCGGAGTCTGGTAGTAGTGATTTGGCCAGAATGTCCGCAGCCTGGACGATCGAGCAGTTGGGATATTCCCCGGCTTATACGGGCAAGTTATTGCATCAAGATGCCAATAAGATTTGGGACAAAATTTTTGTTGATGCTACGAATAATCGCCGTTACTCCGACGATCGTATTAAGTACCAAGAATATTTGGACTTTTGGACTTTTGCGCCCATCAACATACTTCAGTGGGTTTTCAGATCGAGAAACTCCGATTTGATCAATAGTGTCTTAGCACGATTGGGGGTACTGGGAATCCAACTCATTTTAGGGGGTCTTCATAGTCTTGATATACAAGTGTTAACGTCTGCGCTGACATTGGCAGATCATATTGTTCTGGATCAAAAGTATAGTGATGACCAAACACAATATTTTCTAGCAAACATTTTAGTTCCTGTTTTGCAGGATAGCAGACTTGAGCTAGTGTATATGGCTGCTAACACCTTGAGTAAGCAGTTAAAATATTTGAGTAATAGTGAGCAAAAAATTGTTAACTTCATTCTATTTAAGACTCCACAACCTCCCAGTAAATTTACCGGATTTACTCAACAAGAGTTTGACCAGAGAATACAAGAGTATAAAGAACTTCGAGACTTATATCAAGCAATGTTTGAGGAAGCTGTACAGGAGAGTAAAAATGTTGAGAGGCTAGGCAATATTGAACCAGTCATTGAAGAGATCGCTAAATTGCGACACTCCGAAATCGTCACCTTTGTTTTATTTAGCACTCCTCCACTAGTTGCAGATCAAAATGATTTTACAGAGCAAGATTTCAATAAAGCGATATTGGACTGCCAGAATACCTTAAACGTTTACAAAAATCTCTATAAAGAATTAATAGAGTA
>JBEAPM010000480.1:0-8499 GCA_041164445.1 Cyanobacteriota bacterium | reverse complement strand
GAAACCAGAAAAACCCGTTTAAGTCCCTTCCCGCAACACAGTTAAGATGTCTTGGCTTTACCCAACGCCTAACCAATTAGGCTTGCAGATAGTCCAGACTAGGGAAGTATCTGGAAGTGTGTACCAAACTGTGTCTCAATGCGGTATTGACTTCTTGCGTTGCCTAAATTGGTCTAGGCAATCCCCGTACCTTTTAGGGCGGGGTTAGTGAACCTCTCTTTAAGGGCTTTCCACTGAAAGCGAAAAACTTTAATGGAAGAGTGCGACGCGGAGCGCCGCACTTTTTTAAGGATAAGGGGTGACGGCCGGTTTCCCCTGAAAAATCGTCGGGGATTTGCATAGAAAAGATTTATAGCGATGTACTGCGGGGCAACGAGTGGGGGGAGCCTCTCCTCTGCTGGGGGATGTTGCGCTGATCGCTGTGGAGTTCCACCCTTGGGGAATTCGGAGCTTCTGTCGCCAGACTTCAGGTTCACTTTTTTGCGTTTGCAGTGGCAGTCTTATGTTATGGGCAAGCGGTAGACTGAGGAGGATGTTGAATCGCAGGGCTCACTGAGGAGATGGATATATGCTGGATGACACATTCTATTATCAGCTCATTGAAAATTTGTATGAGGGAATTTATTACGTTGACGTACATCGTAAGATTACTGTCTGGAATCGTGGTGCAGAAAAGATTACGGGGTACTCCAAGACTGATGTAATTGGTCATTGCTGTGCGGATAATATTTTGCGACATATTGATATGCAAGGAAACGAATTGTGCCTTAAGGGCTGTCCTTTAGCTCAAACCCTCAAGGATGGCAACGTGCGCGAAGCAGATGTCTTCTTGCATCATAAAGATGGACATCGCGTACCGGTATCTGTACGTGTTTCACCTATTTCAGACGATGAAGGCAAAATTATTGGTGCTGTTGAGATTTTTTCTGATAATTCCGATCGGCTTAATACTATGGCTAAATTGGAAGCACTGGAACAGGAGGTTTACACTGATCCTCTAACGGGTATTGGCAACCGAAAACTCTGCGACTTTTATCTGGAACGACGTTTGTATGAATATCATAGCCATCAAATTCCTTTTGGGGTTCTGTTTCTGGATATTGATCACTTCAAACAATTTAATGACACCTATGGGCATTCTATTGGCGATCGTGTCTTGATTATGGTGGCGAAAACAACCGCAAATGCTTTACGAGGGATAGATATTGTGGCGCGGTGGGGGGGGGAAGAATTGGCGATCGTCCTTCCCAATGTTGATGATTTGGTTTTGGGACAAGTTGCGGAGCGTATTCGTTGCTTTATTGAAAAGAGTTGGATTGAGGTTGATGGCAACCTTTTGCGAGTAACGGTGTCGATTGGCGGAACGATCGTCAATCTGGAGGATACTAGTAGCTCAATTGTGGATCGGGCCGATGAATTAATGTATGAGAGCAAAAAAAATGGACGAAATCGGTTCACGATCCGAACTTAAGGTCACCTCGATTCTCGATGCATTGACTTTCCACTGAAAGCGAAAAAATTTAATGGAAGGGTGCAGCGTTCCGCATTACGCTGCACTTTTCCGCCTTAAGGCGGTCACCTCAAAAATCAAAGACCTTAAACAAAAAAGCCCAGCGATCGGCTTGTTCTTCAATGCGCTTGGTGACTGGTTTCCCCGCTCCATGCCCCGCCTTGGTTTCCACCCGGATCAAAATAGGTTGATCTCCCCCTTGGGCCGCTTGCAGAGCGGCGGTGAACTTAAAACTATGGGCCGGCACCACCCGATCGTCGTGATCCGCAGTGGTGACTAACGTGGCGGGATATTCCACCCCCGCCTTGATGTTATGTAAGGGAGAATAGGCGTAGAGTACGGGAAAATCCTCGGGATTATCGGCGCAACCATACTCACTACACCAGGCCCAGCCAATGGTGAACTGATGGAACCGCAACATATCCATCACCCCCACGGCAGGTAAAGCAGCCCCAAATAATTCCGGGCGCTGGGTTAAACAAGCCCCCACCAGCAAGCCCCCATTACTCCCCCCCGCGATCGCTAGGCGACGGGACTGGGTATATCCTTGGGCAATGAGCCACTCCGCCGCGCTGATAAAGTCATCAAAGACATTTTGTTTTTGGTGTTTCATCCCCGCCTGATGCCACGCCTCGCCATACTCGCCGCCACCCCGCAACACCGCCTGGACATAAACTCCACCCCGCTCTAGCCAGGCCAGCAAGCTGGGGGAAAAACTAGGGCTTAGGGAGATGTTGAACCCCCCGTAGGCATAGAGATAGGTTGGATTTTCACCGTTGAGTTGCAGTCCTTTGCGATAGGTGAGAAAAAGGGGAATCTGGGTACCATCTTTGCTGGTGCAGAAGACCTGCTGAGTGTCATAGGCGGCAGGGTCAAAGTCAACCTGGGGTTGACGGAACAGGGTACTCTCCCCAGTGGTTAGGTCGTAACGGTAAATGGTGGTGGGGGTGGTAAAACTGGTGAAGCTGTAGAAGGTTTCCGTATCCTCCCGTTTGCCGCCAAAGCCCTCCACAGAGCCAATGCCCGGTAGTTCTACGATTCCCAAGGGCTGCCCGGTTAAAGTCCAGCGCTTGACTTGAGAAGCCGCATCCTTGAGGTAACCGGTAATCCATTGGTGATGGACGAGATGGGCAAATTCTAGGGTTTCTTCTGCTTCGGGAATGACTTCCTGCCAGGGCAAATCTGCTAGGGCCGTACCGATGCTGACTTGGGCCAGGTCGATCGCTACGACTCTACCTTTGGGGGCGTTCCAGTCTGTCCAGAACCAGAAAGTGGAGCCCTCACTCTCGAGAAAATGAAATCCTGCGGCAAAGGTGGCAATCAATTCCTGTACCGTCCCTTCCGGTTGCTGCAGATCTTGATAAAAAATAAGGTTGCGGGAGTCCGTTCCCAGCCATACGGAGATGATTAAATACCGTCCATCTTCGCTAACGCTACTGCCAAAACCCCATTCCTTTTGATCAGGACGATCGTAAATAAGCTGATCCTGGCTTTGATCTGTGCCGAGGCGATGATAGTAAAGCTTTTGAAAATAGTTGACTTCCTCTAACGATCGCTGGGGATCGGGTTCAGTGTATCGACCATAGAAAAAGCCTTGGTGATCCGGTGTCCAGGTTGCCCCGGAAAATTTACTCCAGCGCAGACAATCGGGTTGATCCACTCCTGTTTTGACTTCCCGCACCTGCCAGGTTTGCCAGTCGGATCCCGATTCTGCTAACGAGTAGGCTAACCATTCCCCATTTTTACTGACACTCCAATTTCCCAAAGCGATCGTGCCATCCTCCGAGAGGGTGTTGGGATCCAGCAGGATCCGGGGTTCTCCATTTAAGCTATCCTGGACATAGAGCAGGCTCTGGTTTTGCAATCCATCATTTTTAAAGTAGAAATAGCGCTTTTCGCCGTTTTCCAGTGTGCGCCAGCGGGGGGTGCTGTAGCGTTCGTAATTCCACAAGGCCGTTAAGCGATCGTGAATGGCTTGGCGATGGGGGGCATCTGCCAGAAATTGATCTGTTAAGGTATTTTGGGCAGCAATCCAAGCTTGGGTTTCCGATGATGCAGGATCCTCTAGGTTACGATAGGGATCCGCCACGATCGTGCCATGATAATCGTCCACTCGATCGCTGAGGGAAACGGGAGGGTAGGTAAAGGGTTGTGCCATGATGTTTACAAATGCGTTCTTCAGAATTTTAGCCAATGCAGCGGCAAGGCAAAAGAACCACCCCGTCAGCCTGCGCCTGACACCCCTCCAAAGGAGGGGAATTTTGAAGTTCCCCTCCATCGGAGGGGTGCCCCGGAGGGGCGGGGTGGTCAAAACTTAAAGGTCATGACTTTTTGAGAATGATTTAATAATTTATCCTTTCGTTGTCCGCTTGCTGGTGCGGCGGTTGGCCGGGGGTTTGCTTGTCGAGGATTTAGCGGTAGACCGATCGCTGCGGGGCTTTTTCGAGTTTGTGGTGAGGGCTTCCCGAAACTCTGAGGGAGACTGCTCTGTTCCAGAACGGCGATCGTTGGCTTGAGAGAGGAGCGATTCGGCAAAGGCGAGGGCATCTTCAGCGGATTCGCCCCCAGCCAGTTCGGCCAGTTCTTGGATGCGGGTCTGGGGATCATTCAGGGTTTGCACCTTCACCACGGTTCGATCGTCTGCCATGGCTTTGGAAACTTTGAAATGACGATCCGCTAAGGCGGCGATCAGGGGTTGGTGGGTTACACAGAGCACCTGGTGCTGTTGGCTGAGTTGTTGGAGTTTTTGGGCGATCGCTTGGGATACGCGGCCCGAGACCCCCACATCAATTTCATCGAAAATGAGGGTACCCACGGGATCAATTTGGGAAAAACAAGCTTTGAGGGCCAGGAGAAAGCGGCTCATTTCTCCCCCAGAGGCAATCTCGCCTAGGGCTTGCAGGGGTTCGCCGGGGTTGGGGCTAAACAGGAAGGTAATGTGATCCGCTCCGTTGGCGGTGGGGGCAATCGCTTTGAAGTGGACTTGAAATTGTACTTTTTCCATGGCGAGGGGTTTCAGTTCCGCCACCAGGGTTGCTTCGAGTTGCTTCGCGGCTTGGGTTCGGAGGGTTGTCAGCCGATCGCATTGTTCCTTTAGTACGGCCTGGGCTGCCTGGTGAGCAGCGGTTAATTCTTCTAGGGACTGACCGCTCCCGTTTAACAGGGCGAGATTGGCTTGAATCTGTTCGTAGTGGCTAATCACCTCCGCCAGGGTGGGGCCATACTTCCGGCAGAGTTGCTTCAGTTCCGCAATCCGCATTTCCACCTCCCCTAAGCGATCGGGATCGGTTTCTAGGTTTTCGCCATAGGTGTTGATTTGTCGCCCTGCTTCCGCTACCTGAGTCAGTGCTTCACTGATCATTTCCAGAATGGGATTTACCTCCGGGTCAAAGGTACTCATCTCCTGGAGCAATTGCTCCGCCCGTCCCAGTAAATCGGCAGCGGCAATTCCGCCCTGATCATTTTGGTATAGCGCCTGGTAGGTGGCATAGCTTTGTTGCTGTAGTTCCACTGCATGGCTGAGGCGTTGCTGTTCCTGGAGCAGTAGGTCTAATTCCTGGGGATCTTCGAGGTTTGCAGTGGAAAGTTCTTTGAGTTGGTACTGGAATAAATCTAGTTGTTGGAGACGATCGCTCTCCGCTTGGCGGCGTTGTTCTAACCGTTGGGCAATACTTTGGGCCTCGGCATAGGCGGTGGCCACCCGTTGGCGTTGTTCCCCAAGGGGCTGGCCCCCAAAACTATCCAGCCAGTCCCGCTGCAGGTTAGTTTGCCCCAGTTGCATGGTTTGGCCCTGGGCGGTGATTTCCAAGAGTCGATCCCGCACATCCTCCATTTGCTTTTTACTCAAGGGCGTACCATTGAGGCGCGATCGACTGCGATTACTATTGGTGTGGATTTCCCGCACACAGACCAGGGTATCCATCTCCGGGGCGATCAAATTTTGAGACTGTAACCACGCCTTTAGATCCCCAGGCAAGGCAAAGGTTGCTTCAATGCAGGCCTGCTGCTGTCCGGTGCGCACTGCCCGGCCCGCTACCTTACCGCCTAACGCCGCATCGATCGCATCCAAGATAATGGACTTGCCCGCACCCGTTTCTCCGGTTAAAACATTGAGTCCAGGACTCAGTTCTAGTTGCAGGGACTCAATCAAGGCAAAATTTTCAATTTTGAGAGACAGCAACATAAGAGAGTGTTCGGGGAGCAGTAGGGAGAGGGATCAATTCCTGAGGGCAGGAGTCAGAGCAAGAGAATGTTTTCCTGTCCCCTATCACTGTAGCTTAGGTGATCAACTAGGGGCTGTCATTATTTAGCGCTGAAGTGTTTATACGGCAGTCGTTTCAGCCCTTAGTTATGTTTGCTGGAGCGGGCGCGGTAACCTTGATGTCGCAAGGCTTCTAGACCTAATTAATGACGCGCCCTAAATTTAACGATCGCTAGCGTTATTATTGCTGGATTCTGTGGTGGGTTGTTTGTCTGCTTCTAAACTGGATTGGCGAGCTTCCAATTGATTTAAACGATCGCGCAGGAGTTCAATATCGGCCTGATTGGTTTGAAAGGTGCCGCGAAAGGTAGCGGAGGATGTCCCCACTTCTTCGGTCAGGGCCGATAGCTCCTCTTCTAAGAGGGTGACCCGTTGGAGCAGATCTTCTCGCACCGTTGCCGCTTCCTGGGCCTCCTGATCAATGGATTGTTGTTGCAGTAGTAAGCGGTAGGCGAACCAACTGGCAATACTGACGGCAATCACGATCGCTATCAATAAGCCACTGACTAAAGTTTGAAACCAGCCCCGTAAAACCTCCATTTCCTGAGTGAGGCGATCCATCTCCCCCTTGAAATCATCCTGTTGGGTTTGTAGCAGTTGGAGGGGATCCAGGTTACTGGGCGGAGAATCGCTAGACGGTTGACTGGCAGACCCTTCTGGGGGACGCGCAGAGGCTTTTTCGCTAGAATGGGGATTGCTCATGGGAAGGATTTGCTTTGAATGGGTTTGTGCTGGGCGGTGCAGTCGTCCGCTCTACGACTGCGTAGAGATCGTAACTAAGTTTTGGAATGTCCGAGGTGCCCTTCAGTTTGAATGGGGCTAGAGGGTAATAGGGGAATCAATATAAACGATGGGTTCGGGCATCGTAAATCGCAGGTTATACATCAAGAGCCGTTTAGCGATCGCATCATTGGCTAATTCAATGAGGCGCTTACGCAAGCCTAAAGCATTTTGGCTAGAACCCGTGATAAAGAAAATGATTCGGGCGCGAGTGCCGGGCTGATGCTCCAAATCGACAAACTGAATCCGTGTGCTGGCTTGATCCAATCCCCAAAAGCCACGACTGGCATCTTCAATGACTTGTTGTACCAGCGCTTTTTCCCGTTCCTGAAATACTTTATTAAAGTCTAAACAAACTAAGGTCATAATTTTTTTACCCCGACTAATATTTTCAATATTTAAACCCGCCATCATCGAGTTTGGGACAATGACTAAGGTATTTTTTGCCACTGTCCGAATTTTAGTGGAGCGTAAGCCTACGGATTCTATGCGGCCATAGACATCTTCACCAAAGGGATTAAAGGTGACGCGGATATATTCTCCGGCTACATAGGGGCGATCTAGATAGAGTTCGATCGTGCCGATTAACCGGCCTAGAGCCTGCTGAGCAGCAAAGGCAACCGCAATCCCCCCAATGCCTAAACTGGCTCCTAAGGCAAAAATATTAAGGCGTAGACCGAGGGCAAAAATAATGATGGCGAAGGCAATAATGGTGACATAAATTAAGGTTTCAAAGACTAATATTCCTTCTGTGACTTCACCAAATTGACGTTTGAGTAAGTTGATGAGTGCTTGACGGACTAACCGTTTCATAACATTTGATGCAAGCCATACCATACTGAGAGATAGGGCAAGATAAACAAAAAAGCCTAGAAACGTATATAAATCATTATAGGTGGATAAAGCTGTTAAGCTTAGCGCAATTGAGCCTAAGGTGCCGGTGAGAATCAAGGGCTTTTGAAAGGGTTCAATGACATCTTGATAAAAGTCAGGACTATCTTGAGGAACCCGAGGTAAGAGAAGGCGCAAGCAAAATTTGACGAGCCGAGGAATTAGTAAGCCAATACCAGGGGCAAGAACAATGCCTAACAGGAATATCCCTAAACGGATGGACAAATCAAAAATTACGCCCTGGGTTGCTTTTTCCACGTTGAAGATGCCGGTTCTCGGCAGAACAATTAGGGCGATCGCTCCCAAAATGGGCAAATAGAGCAAAACTTCTAAAACTAAGAGTAACTCTTTGCTCGGCGAACGTTTCCAATACTGTAATAAACGGGCAAGACCCTGGCGCACACCTTGGCGAATGCCTTTGGACACTAACCACAGACTACAGATAAAAAGGGTGAAATAAATATAAAAGGAGAGAAAAGCCTGGAGGTCTGCGTAGGGGTCTAAAAGTCGTAGGCTCAGGGCAATAAACCCTAGGGCAATGGTGAGAATGAAGGGATCTTGAAAGGGCTGTAACCGTAGCGATCGAGAGGGTAAAGCTTGCTCAGGGGGTGCAAAAGGTTCAAAGATTTTGTAGTGCCGACTAAAGCCCTGAAAGAGGTGAAAAAGCAACTGCGAAGTCCAGCGACCGACTAAGGGAGAAACGATCGCTCCTAATAAAAATAAGCCTAAACGAAGGGCTAGCTCGACAATCAATAAAATTGAATGATCGGAAAAAATCGGAAGTTGGTCCATACTAGCAGGGGGATAAAGGAGTCAGCAGCGGCTTTCTGCCTAAATTGGAAAAGTTGAACGGGCATAATGCGATCGCTCTCAAAACTTACCATTACCTACGGCAAGAAAAAAGGGCTAACAACTTAAGGCGGAAGAGTGCGGCACTCCGCACTCTTCCATTAAATTTTTTCGCTTTCAGTGGAAAGCCGAAAAAAGTACAAGGCAATTTTGAATGGGGATTGAGGATTTTGCGATAGTGCGGGGCGGTGTAGCTGCCCACCCCAGT
>JBEAPM010000479.1:0-16053 GCA_041164445.1 Cyanobacteriota bacterium | reverse complement strand
AGAAGTCTAGGGCATCATCCTCTTCGTCGATCGCCTCTTCATCTTCATTATCCTCGTCATCAAAACGATCGCTCTGATCCAGATCTTCCTCCTCATCTCGACGATCCAAGGTGAGGGTATTCACCTGGGAATCCTCAGGTAAGGCAGGCAGCGTACCCGGATCAACGACATTCACCACAACATTGCGGGTGTTATCTAATAACTCTGGCAACAGCAGTAGAGGCGACACCCCCATCCAAGCGTAGACTTCTTGCTGGGCCGGAGTCATCTCAACGGGAATAATTTCCGCTGGGCGCACCGGTGCTCGGCTGCGACGGCCACCATACCGCGAGGTTTCCCCCGCTTCCCCATTATCACGGTAGCGACTGGGAGCCGGCTCAAATTCAGGGGTTGCCGGTTCCTCTCCTGAAAATTCAGTGCTAGTTGATTCTCCAGGACGGCGACGGCGGCGACGATTGGGACTACGGGGAATGGCGACTTCACCCGAATAGTAGCTGCTGGAGCTGTCTGGAGAGGGTTCTGCGGATTCAGGCTCCTCCTCTTCTGTCCACTCTGAACTCGTCCATAGGGCAGGATCAGGCGGAGCTGGTTGGGGCCGACTGGGGGCTGGGTAACTAAAGGGAACAGTGGGATCCACCATGGGTGGGGCGCTAAATAAGCCACCATTAGAGGAAGACAAGCCGGGGATTTGCACCAGGTAGCCGTGCCCCCCACAATGACTACAGGGTTGGCCAAAGAGTTCATAAATATTTTGCCCCTGGCGTTTTCGGGTCAGTTCTACTAAACCGAGTTCTGTCAGTTGAGCAATTTGAGGGCGAGCTTTATCTTGCTTCAGGGCCGCCTCAAAATGTTTGAGCACCTGTAACTGATCCCGCCGGGATTCCATATCGATGAAGTCCACGACAATGACCCCTGCTACATTGCGGAGACGAAGTTGACGAGCAATTTCAGTCGCTGCCTCACAGTTAGTCCACAGTACCGTCTCCCGAGCCGTGGCAGACTGGGTGAAGGAGCCAGAGTTCACATCAACTACCGTTAAGGCTTCCGTAGGTTCAATGATGACGTAGCCCCCAGAAGGTAGGTCTACCCGAGGTTTTAGGGCTTCGCGGATCGCTGCTTCAACGCGGAAATATTCAAGAATGGGAATACGATCGCGGTGCTGATCAATAAAGACCCCTTGAGGCATCCGTCCTGAACTCCAGGCCATGAGATTTTGCTTGACGCGCTTGAGGCCGTGGGCCGAATCCACCACAATACGGTTGACTTCACCACTAAAGACATCCCTTAACACACGCTGAATAAAGTCATCATCTCGGTTGAGAAGCGCAGGTGGACGAGTGGTTTGGGCTTCTTCTTGAATGGTGACCCACTGGTTTTGCAAGGTTTCCAAATCTTCAATAATTGCTTCTTCCGCTACCCCTTCTGCTTCTGTACGCACCAACAAGCCCATTCCCGAAGGCTTGACCAGCACCGCTAAGGCCCGTAACCGGCTGCGTTCATTTTCCGATTGAATGCGACGGGAGAGATTCACGCCTTTGCGAAAAGGCATTAAGACCAAATATCGTCCTGGTAAGCTAATATTGCCGGTCAACCGAGGCCCTTTACTCCCCGTGGGCTCCTTCATGACCTGTACCAGCACCTTTTGCTGGGGGTGCAAGAGTTCGGTAATGGAGCGGGAATTGCGATGAAGCCTCAGGGGTCCTAAATCGCCAACGTGAATAAAACCATTCCGCTCTCGATCGCCAATGTTAACAAAGGCCGCATCAATACCCGGTAAGACATTTTCCACCAAGCCCAGGTAAATATCACTGATTTGATGACTACCTTGGGCCACCACTAATTCTTCAATTTGATCTTCAGAGAAAACTGCTGCAACACGATGTTGTTCGGCAATAATAATTTGTTTCGGCATGAAAAGTCCTCAGGAAATACCTAATCCCAGGGCAATGCTTTGCGATTATCTGAGGGTTAAGAAGGAAGATAGACTCTCAACCGATTCTGGAAGGCGAGGGTGTTGACCTCTACAAAGCGTTAATTTTCCCTGGATTGGGTCATACGTTAAACTTCTGAACAGTTCTAGCACTGCTCACCACAATCCTGCATAGAGCTGTGACCACAAAACGGTTCTAGCTCAGCAAAAGGTGGATTTACTTCAATGACGTAGGTGCTTCTATGCTGAAGCTACTCGAGCTGTATCACCATAAGGATACGCTAAAAAATTGATGTTACTACCACTAGGGCACTTCGATTAATTGTGGCGGGCGGCGCCGCCGCCCCCCACAATCCCTATTCTTGCGGAGCAAGAGTAACCCTAATTTTGGATTTTTCGAGGTGCCCACTAGGGATAATACAATAATTAAAGTCCCCTGCCTGATGGTCTAGGGCGTGTGCTCACTTGAATCTGAAACCCAGTTCGGGCAAGGATTTCAGGCATCCGAAACTTAGTTGAAGATCTGATGAAACCTGCTCAAAGCTAAGGGCTGGGGGCTAGGGCTTGCCATCAAATAATTCTAGAAGCCTTGCGGGATAAGCACTACCGCCCGTCCCAAAGTTACAAGCTAGGGGAAAAGCCCTGGCAGTGGAGGCCTGTAAACACTACATGATGGCCGTTCCTAATCAGTTGACAGCCCATAGATGGTTCGGCTTCGTTTTACCCAACATAGGTGCTCGGTTAACGAAATTTCTATCCAGCAAAACTATCCAAGATAGTCATCAGGCTTAATTTCGTAGGGCTTTCTACGGAAAGCGGGAAAATTTAAGATGAGAGTGCGGTGCATTGCGCTGCACTAATACCTTAATACGAACGAAGTATGGGCTGCCAGGCTCATTATATAGTGAACCTGTTCAACAGTAGGCAAAAGTATAGCCCAATTTTTGAATGATAGGAGAGAAAATTTAAATGGGTGCGGATAAACTTGTCCTCCCAGATTCATGCGCCATTGTCACTGGAAAAGGACAAAAAGTTATCCGGATTGATGACGGAAAAATCTCGTCTTGGACTCCCATCTTTGGGTTTAATCTGCCGATCAATGTGAACGATCCGATAGGGTTGGCAGGAGGGGCGTAACGACCGTCCTTTGCCGTCAATTTACCGTCCCATACCCAATTGTTGGGCTTTTTGATACACCTTTCCTTCCGTGAGAAGGGCAGGGGCAATGACCACTTCCACTCCCTGCATTTCCTTCAGGGTTTGCGCACCGAGGGTTCCCATGCTCGTTTTCAGGGCTCCGAGAAGATTATGGCTACCATCATCTAACTGGGCGGGGCCCCGCAGAATTTGCTCTAGGGTGCCAGTGGTACCCACGCGAATGCGAGTACCTCGGGGCAGGACAGGGCTAGGAGTTGCCATGCCCCAATGAAATCCTCGACCCGGTGCTTCGGAGGCACGGGCAAAGGGGGAGCCAATCATTACACCATCGGCACCACAGGCAATACACTTGCAAATGTCGCCACCGGTTACGAGTCCTCCGTCGGCAATGACGGGAATATAGCGTCCCGTAGATTGATAAAAGGTGTCCCGAGCAGCGGCACAATCAGCTACGGCAGTGGCTTGAGGAACGCCGACCCCCAAAACGCCTCGGGAGGTACAGGCTGCACCGGGGCCAATCCCCACTAAAATGGCGGCGGCTCCGGCTTGCATCAGTTGTAAGGAGACTTCATAGGTCACGCAGTTACCCAAAATGACGGGCATGGGCATGGTTCGACAGAAGTCCGCCAGATTTAAAGGCTCCAGGTTTTCGGGGCCGAGGTGATCGGTGGAAACGACGGTTGCCTGGATAAAGACTAGATCCGCCCCTGCTTTGGCCACCACATCACCAAACTTGGTTGCACCCACGGGGGTTAGGCTCACGGCGGCAATGCCTCCCTGAGCCTTAATTTCGTGGATACGCTTTTCAATCAGGTCAGGTTGAATCGGGGTGGCATAGAGTTCTTGCATTAAGGTGACAAAATCATCTTTACCCACCGCTGCAATGCGATCGAGGATGGGGTTTGGATCGGCATAGCGGGTTTGAATGCCTTCTAGGTTGACGACTCCTAAACTCCCCAACCGGCTGAGTTCCACCGCCATCTTGACATCCACTACGCCGTCCATTGCACTCGCAATGATGGGAATTTCTCGCTCGATCCCCCCGATCGTCCAATGGGTATCTGTAACCGCAGGATCGACGGTGCGCTGACCTGGTACCAGAGCAACTTCATCTATGCCGTAGGCTCTGCGGGCAACTTTGCCCCGTCCAATTACAATGTCCACGTTTCTTCAGGTGTCCTATCGATAAAATGAATAAACTTGTTGGTTAGATCAACGAAACTGTGACACGACCCGCGCCCCACAGTCTGGTGGTAAAGGGTTTGCAGGATCCGGAGTCGAGGATAGCGCCCTGCCTGACCCCAGCGCAAAACGCTAAGTCTGTCCAGGCTACCAAATTTATAGGCCTTTGTACCACTTTCCGCGATCGTCCTGACAATTTTTTGGGATGATTCCATTAAAGACCTTTATGAGGGGGAGCAACGGAAGGCGAGAGCCTGTGGCTTGATTTCTCAGATTGGGGCCGATCGGCTCTGGATTCTGCCATGCCAAGGAAATGATAGGATGAGACCTGCTTAACCATTCGTCTTGATAATGCTATGACTGATACTCCCACGCCCTCCCAGCCTATCCCTGTTGTGGTTAATGGTGCGACGGGAAAAATGGGGCGAGAAGTGATTCGCGCCGTGTCCCAAGCCACGGACATGAACCTCGTCGGTGCGATCGTCCGCCGTCCAGATTTGGTGGGGCAGGATATTGGCGAAGTGGTGGGCTGTGGGGCCCTAGAGGTGGTGATTACCCAGGATTTACAGGGGACGTTGGCCTATGCCGGTCAAGAGGGGCGAGGACAAAAGCCTGTCATGGTGGACTTTACCCACCCCGATTGTGTGTATGACAACATTCGCGCCAGTATTGCCTACGGTATCTGTCCGGTGGTGGGTACAACGGGCTTAACCCCAGAACAGTTAACGGATTTAAGTGAATTTGCCATCAAAGCTAGTATGGGCGGTTTGGTGATTCCCAATTTTTCCATTGGCATGGTGCTGCTCCAGCAGGCCGCGATCGTGGCTTCTCGCTTTTACCAAAATTTAGAAATTATTGAATTACACCACAACCAAAAAGCCGATGCCCCGAGTGGCACGGCACTGCAAACCGCGCAATTACTGGCCGAGTTGGGACAAACCTACAATGTGCCCCTGGTCGCAGAAACGGAGAAAGTCCAGGGAGCCCGGGGAGCAGCAGTGGCGGAAGGCATTCGGATTCACAGCATTCGCCTACCGGGTTTAATTGCCCACCAGGAGTTGATCTTTGGGGCACCGGGAGAACTCTATACCCTGCGTCATGACACCAGCGATCGTGCCTGTTATATGCCGGGGGTTTTGCTCGCCATTCGTAAGGTGCAACAACTGGAAGGACTCATCTATGGGCTAGATAAAATCCTCTAGAAATAAGGCTTTCCATTGAAAGCGAAAAAATTTAACGGAAGAGAGCAATACTCCGCGCCGCACTCTTCCGCCTTAAGTTGGTCGCCAGAAACAAGTGCTAGACTATTTTTGCAATCGGCAAACTGGCTCAAAGCCTGTTCGTGCCGAGTTGAAAAACGATCGCTAAACGCTAAACAACCTCAAGCAACTCAAATTACTATGTCTGAAACCCTTACTCCAGAAATCAAGAGCAAAATTGATGCCATTGTCAGTCAGGACAAAATTGTGGTCTTCATGAAGGGCAATAAACTGATGCCCCAATGTGGTTTTTCTAATAATGTTGTGCAGATTCTCAATATTTTAGGCGTTCCTTTTCAGACCTTTGATGTGCTGAGCGATTATGAAGTTCGCCAAGGTATTAAGGAATATTCCAACTGGCCCACCATTCCCCAGGTTTATGTGAATGGTGAGTTTATTGGCGGCTCGGATATTTTGATTGAAATGTACCAAAACGGTCAGCTTCAGGAAATGCTACAAGTTGCTTTAGCGTCCTAAGCTAGCGATCCTGCTCTCATCCCGCTTTCCCGATCGGGCTAGCGTGTGTACCCTTCGGTACATCGATCAGGAGAAAGGGTTGACCTCTCTCCTTGTTTGAGATCCCTTAAGGGGGAAGGCTGGGTGAGGCGGCAGGATGTTGGGTAAAATCCAGATTTCAAAGCACGGTCTTAGGGTTCCGCCGGAATCACTTCCACCGGAATGCCCTCTTGCTGGAGTTGTTCCGCCAGGGCAGCAGCAGCATCGGGATCATTAAAAACACCAAACTGAATATTTGCCCCTTGCTCTGTATTCTTCAAATAAGCATTCGGGACGATCGATTGGGATTGATCCAATAAACGATCGCTGGTGTAGGGGGTAATGACCACATAGGACTCACTACTGGCTTCGGGCACTGAAGATTCCACCGCAGGGGAAACTAGGGGGGTCGTCGGTTCTAGAATAGTGGGTTTAGGCGGTTGAGGGGGTGCAGCCTGTACAGCCGAAGACGATCGGGGGGGATTGGGGGCAGGCACAGCCGTACTCGATCGGACGGGTGGCGGTTCAGGTCTAAAGGTTTCCGTAGGGATCTCATTGGACTGATTAATCCCATTGGACTCAACCAAAGAATCCCGCAGATTAGAGAACATTTCCGTTTCGGTTCCCCTATTTCCCTCTAGAGCAGAACTTTCAGCACCGGGTTGCGGGGGGAGGAGAGCCGGTAAAGCGGGGTTGGCGGTGGGATCTTTCGGTTTGACTTTGCTGAGATTGCCTAGGTCTAAATCTAAAAACTCCTGAGAGGTGGGATCGTAGGTGTTTGGCTCTGGCAGACCTTCCTCGACAACAATTTCGGGCACCACTTCTCCTGCCGATTCAGGGGATGATCCGCCCAATCGTCCTAATTTCCAATGACTGACCAAATCAGGGTTGAGTAAAACCATACTGACCGCCAAGGCAGAGAAGATCAGGAGCAAGGCGGAACCAATACCTTGAGGAGTAAAGAGGTGGCTTAATTTTTTCGTCCAGTCCTGACTCCCTTCCTCCTCATCTAGACTATCTAAAAGGGCTTCGGAAGAGGCTAAATAGCCACCCTCTGTCAGCGGTTTTAATGCCTTGCCTTGTAGCCCTAACGGTTTTAAGGGGTGGGGCACATAATGCCCGACGGGAACTAAGCGAGATCCCCGAACGGGATGAGTACCGTCGGCAGGGGGCAACCCTGGCGGTACGATAGCGTCCTCGGCAGGGGATTCTAGATCCGCTGTGAAATTTTCGGGACAGACGGTTTCAGGGTGTGAATCTTCCGAGGAATCTTCAAGAATGCTGGGAGCCTCGATCGCCTCTGCTAGGGGGTCTAAAGCTGATTCGGGTTCTGGACTGGAAAGGTCTGAACTGGAAAGATCGGCCAGGGTTTCCGTGACCCCTAACGCTTCATCCCCGTCTGGAAGTTGCCGATCCGCAGGCGTTAAAGGAGACACCACCCCCCAAGGCTCTTCGTCCAATTCATCGGGCCAGAGATCATCTTCATCGCTAACCTCATAGTCTGGCCACGCCATTTCTCTTGTCTCGACGATCGCAATGGCAGCCCCCAAGGACAACAACTCCGCTTCAGATAATTCGGGGGGCAGCTCAATGGCTTCGACTAGTTCTAGGGCGGGAGCATTGCTGGGGTTGATTTCCATCCGCCCAGGCTGATCTGGAGCATCTGACCAGCTTACTGGTTGAGGGGTATAGGTGTTCGTCAAAATGACATAGTTCCCCGCTTCAACCTGTTCAGCTTCCGTCTGTTCAGAGGAGTAATCTTGGGGGGCATGCTGATCCACTTCAGAAAGATCCGCCGCTGTTGGAGTCACTTCGCTGGGCTGGGCAAAAGCCGCCATATCTGCTTCAATTTGGGCTTGTTCGAGTAAAGCGGAATAGCGATCGAGGGCCGTTCTTGTGACATCAGCAAGCTCTGCAAACTCTGTAAGGGTAGGTTCCGCAGCTAAGGGGTCTGGATCCGGGAGGGAATCATTAAGTGCTTCGGGTGCTTCTCGTGCTTCGGCTAGTGGAGTGGGCAAAGGGGCAGCAAGAATACTGGGATCCATTTCAGGATGGTGGCTGGGGCTAGCCGCTTGCAAGGAAAAACTAGCGCTAGGTGCTTGGCGCAGAGGAGTAGGGGTAAAGGCGCTTAAATCAAGAGCCGCTAGAGGGTTATTCTTGCCCTTACTGGCCTGTGAACGAGCCTTCGCCTTTTGGCGACGATAGCGGATCAACTCCTCTTCCAGTTGAACGTCTAAGCAGTTCAAGACCCCTTGTAAGCTAGGATTTAAGACCGTGTTGTGTTGTGTCATATTCCGTTCGGCTTGATTCCCGTAGTTTTCTCCAGCAGCCATCTTGTTCGATCCGGTAGATCCACCAGTTCTCCACTCCAAAAGGGCCACTAAGGTAAATGCGGTAGAGTGCAGTGCTGTGCGCCGAACTCTAGCATTAAATTGTGAAATTGTTTCGCTTTGAGTGACGGCCTCTAAAAATAGGTTTAGATTGGCGCTTTGATTAAAGCGCATAATTTGCGGTTCGTCCAATGTTTGTTGTCCAGGTGTCCAGGTTGTCCAGCCTTTGTTCTTGGCAGTGTTATGGGCAACAAGTACTGGGTCGGTTACTCGATCGCAAAGCGGCTGCTCCTAGCGTTCCTTCACGGATTCAGTATAATTAGGGGGCTAATCTAGGACGCTAATCCTGACGTTCTCAAGCTGTTCAACCAATAAGAGCCTATAGGACGGTCAATCCAGGCAAACTCTCAGTATTGTGCGGGTCATGCCTAATTGTGCCTTGCGCCTTCAGTTGCTTCCCTCCTCTAACGCCCTTTCACGCTCATCTCTAGTCCTTTATTTCTCCTCTTTCCCGCATAAACCGATGTTGCCATCCCCTCGCCGTTATCACATCACCACTTTTGGCTGTCAAATGAATAAGGCAGACTCGGAACGTATGGCGGGTATTTTAGAAACCATGGGCTATACCGACGTTGCGGATGCCAATGAGGCCGATTTAATTCTCTACAATACCTGTACCATTCGAGACAATGCGGAGCAAAAGGTCTATTCCTACCTGGGACGGCAGGCGAAACGGAAGCAAACCAATCCCCATCTCACCTTGGTGGTGGCCGGTTGTGTGGCTCAGCAGGAAGGGGAGCAACTCTTGCGCCGAGTACCGGAGCTAGATTTAGTGATGGGGCCCCAACACGCTAATCGACTTCAGGATCTGTTAGAGCAGGTCTTTGCGGGGCAGCAGGTGGTGGCAACGGAAGAGGTTCATATCCTGGAAGACATTACGCAACCCCGCCGCGATAGTGAAATTACCGCCTGGGTTAATGTGATTTATGGCTGTAATGAACGCTGCACCTATTGTGTTGTGCCCTCGGTGCGTGGGGTGGAGCAGTCCCGAACTCCGGAAGCGATTCGGGCCGAAATTGAAACCCTGGCCGCTCAAGGCTACCGAGAGATTACGCTGCTGGGCCAAAATATTGATGCCTATGGGCGAGATTTACCCGGTGTTACGCCAGAAGGGCGGCATTTGCACACCTTCACGGATTTGCTCTATTTCATTCACGATGTGCCGGGAATCGATCGTATTCGCTTTGCCACCAGTCATCCCCGCTATTTCACAGAGCGTTTAATTCAGGCTTGTGCGGAACTGCCTAAGGTGTGCGAGCATTTCCATATTCCCTTTCAGTCCGGCAATAATGACATTCTCAACGCTATGCGGCGAGGCTACACCGCCGATCGCTATCGATCGATTATTGCGAAAATTCGCCATGCCATTCCCGATGCGGCCATCAGTGCCGATGCGATCGTCGCCTTTCCTGGTGAAACGGAAGAGCAGTTTGAAGATACCTTGACCCTAGTGGCGGAGATTGGCTTTGATCAACTCAACACAGCCGCCTACTCGCCACGACCGAATACCCCTGCAGCACTTTGGCAAAATCAACTCCCTGAAACTGTCAAGGAGGATCGGTTACAACGCTTAAATCATCTTGTCTCGACCAAAGCCGCAGAACGATCGCTCCGCTATCAAGATCGGGTAGAAGAGATTTTAGTGGAAGGGATCAACCCTAAAAATCCCCAGCAAGTCATGGGGCGCACCCGGACTAACCGCATTACCTTCTTTAGCGGAGATTTTCAGGAACTCAAAGGGACGATCGTTCCGGTGAAAATTGAACAGGTTCGGCCCTTTAGTTTAACGGGCAGTCTGCTTCAAACCGCTAACCTGAAATGAGGAGGTTGGGCGATCTCTGGTAGCCTTAAGCCTGCTCTAGACGGAAACCAGAAGTTATGCGGTGTCGGTAATCTGGCCGATCGTTCCTGAACCCAGCCATCAGCGGCCAAAACGATCGCTTCCCAAATTAAGCTAGAAATCTAAGCCGGAAATTTGAGTTAGCAGTTTGAGTTAAACCTTACAGACATTATGTCCATTTACCCCAGCGAAAGGCACCAAAAACTTCAAGACCAAATCAGACACCTGCACACCCATCCCCCCAAAAAGCAGAGTGCCTTCCAGGGCTGGCGATCGTTTATCAATTGGTGGGAATCTACCAAAGTTGAAAAAGGGTTGGATCAACTGGCTCACGATTTGGAAAACCTGGGGATCGTCAAACTCCTAGAGATTGCCGGTAGCATCAGTTTGATCATTGTCTTTATCACCTACATCGGCTCTGAAAAACACCGTAGGGATGCAGAAGTTATGGCCGCATGGCAAACCATTACCTCCGCCACAGGACAATCCGGTAGTGGGGGACGAATTTTAGCCTTAGAGTTTCTCAATGCTTCGCCAGGGGCAAACTGGCGACGAAAATTTCCTTGGTTCTGTGCGCCACATCCAACCTGTACCTGGGAGTCTCAATCTTTAGCCGCCGTTAATTTAGGAGCAGAAGAGCCCGGTGCTTATTTAGTGGAAATTCAACTGCCTGGCGCATTTCTGCGGGGCGCAAACCTACAGGGCGCAATCCTGCGCGGCGCGAATCTCCAGGATGCCACTCTGTTTAATGCGAACCTCCAAGGTGCAATCCTGCGGGGTGCTCAGCTCCAAGGCGCTCAACTCCAAGGGGCCTATTTAGCCAAAACCAACTTGAAAGACGCAAAAGTCACTGCAGAACAACTCGATCAAGCCCATCTCTGTCAAACCATACTCCCCGCCAAGATTCCGTTAGACCCAGACCGGGATTGTCAGATGGATTGGCAGCCAATGGCCTTAGAAAACCAGTGAAGGCTGCTGGCAAATTGTCCAAATTGGCGGAGTCTCCCCTTGACAAGGCAGTTAATATTGACCTATGCTTACAAAGCATTAAATGTTGCGGGATTAGCTCAGCGGTAGAGCGCCACCTTGCCAAGGTGGATGTCGCGCGTTCGAATCGCGTATCCCGCTTTTAAGGTCATTATTCTGTAGGTCAACTCGTTTTGGTTAACCCAGGCGTGGGCTGACCCGCTTTTAGGATACCTAAGGTTCACTCCGTCTTCGAGGAAGACAGGTCTGCTTGGCTTTTCTCGGCCACTCCAGCCTGGAGATTTGAGACAGATGATCCCAAAGGTCTGAAAATTAAGGATAATTACCTAACGGACACCTCGAAAAATCCAAAACTGTGTTGCTATTGCTACGCAGTCGTCAGGACTGTGACGGGCAGTGCAGCCGTCCGTCCCACGTTATCGAGGTGCCCTCTTCCATTAAATTTTTTCGCTTTCAGTGGAAAGCCAAATTTTATAGGGTTGTTGTTTGACCCTGTTTAGCCAAACACTTCTGAGGACGATTAATCTGTGACTACATCTGAAAACGTTATTCTCTCGATTCGTGATCTTACAGCGGAGATTGACGGTCAGCCCATCCTTAAGGGGGTAAATTTAACCATCCGGGCCGGAGAGATCCATGCCATTATGGGCCGTAATGGCTCTGGCAAAAGTACCCTGTCTAAGGTTTTAGCCGGTCATCCGGCCTATACGGTTACCGGTGGAGAGGTGCTCTTTCACGGCGAAAATTTATTGGACGTGGAGCCAGAGGAGCGCTCTCGTAAGGGATTATTCTTGGCCTTTCAATATCCACTGGAAATTCCTGGGGTTAGCAACTTAGACTTTTTGCGCGTTTCCTATAATAGCCGTCGTAAAGGTCAGGGTTTGGATGAACTGGATGCCTTTGACTTTGAAGATTTAATCACGGAAAAGCTCAAGGTTGTCCAAATGGATCCGGCGTTCCTGGGTCGGAGTGTGAACGAAGGCTTTTCTGGGGGCGAGAAAAAACGGAATGAGATCTTGCAAATGGCTTTGTTGGAGCCTAGTTTAGCCATTTTAGACGAAACGGATTCTGGGTTAGATATTGATGCCCTCAAAATTGTGGCGGATGGCGTTAACCAACTCAAAAATAGTGAGAATGCCCTGCTGTTAATTACCCACTATCAACGGTTGCTCAATTACATTCAACCGGATTTTGTCCACGTCACCCATGCGGGCCGGATTATCCGCACCGGAGATAAGAGCTTGGCTCTGGAATTAGAAGATCGGGGCTACGACTGGATTGATCAATGGGAAGGAGTGGCAGCGTAATGACGATCGTATCTTCAGGATTAACCACAGATTCAACAACAGGCCCCGGTACCCCTTCTAGTGCCGATCAGCGGAGTCAGTATCTGCAAAATTTATTGACGATCGCTCAATCGGGGCCTGACTTGGGGCAGGTTGCTCCGGTAGCGCAAGTGGAAAGTAGCGCCCTCCAGACCCTGCAAGGGCAGGCCGCAGCTCGTTTGCGGGAACTGGCGATTCCCTCTACCCGTGAGGAAGATTGGCGGTTTACGGATTTATCGGGGATCCTGTCCCTGGAACTGAAGCATCCCTATCCCCACTGTTTGTTGCCCTCTCGGGCAGAGTTACTTCCCATTTTGTTGCCGGATGCGCCCCACCGCTTGGTGTTTGTCAATGGGATTTTCGCGCCAGAACTGAGTCATTTAGAGGATCTCCCCCCTGGGGTTAAAGTGGGCAATGCTCAGAGCGAAACGGCTCAAGCAGCTTGGACTACCCGAGTGGGACAACTGCCCGGTAGTGAAGAGGTGTTCACCACCTTAAATACAGCAGCATTTGAAGATATTGCCGTGATTCAGGTGGCTAAGGATACGGTGCTGGATGTCCCCCTGCATCTGATTTTTGTCTCGACGAGTGGCAGTCAACCCACCTTTAGCCAGCCCCGATGCTTGATTGTGGCGGATCGCTTTAGTCAGCTTTCGATCGTTGAAGATTACATCACGATCGGGGAAGGGTGTATGTATGGATCCGCCAATGGGGTCTATGTCACCAATGCGGTTACAGAAATTTGGCTGGGGGAAAATGCCTGCATCCACCATAGCCGCCTCCAGCGGGATAGCAGCGGTGCCTATCACATTGGTAAAACCGCTGTCCATCAAAGTCAGAATAGCCGCTATACCAACATTTCCCTTCTCCTCGGGGCTAAACTCAGCCGCCATAATTTAGAGGTGTTTCATCAGGGAGAGCAGGTCGATACCCAACTCCATGGCTTGGCCCTCGTCACCGGAACGCAAATTGCGGATACCCACAGTTCGATTGTCTATCAGTATCCCCACTGTTCCAGCGATCAGTTGTATAAAGCGATCGTAGACGATCGGGGACGATCGATTTTTAATGGTCGGGTTTACGTTCCCCAAGCGGCTCAGTTGACCAATGCGGCTCAGTTGAATCGCAATCTCCTTTTATCGAGCAAGGCTCGGGTTGATACCAAACCCCAGTTAGAAATTGTGGCAGACAATGTTAAATGTGCCCATGGTGCCACCGTCAGCCAATTAGAAGATGATGAAATTTTCTATTTGCAAAGTCGGGGGATTAACCGCCAGAGTGCTAAAAACCTGCTGCTAGATGCCTTCGCCCGTGAAATTATCAACAAGGTTCCCCTCACCAGCCTGCGGGAAACCCTGGCCCGTTGTATGGCCTGTCGCCTAATTCTTTAGGGGCTGGAAAACGACCCTTAACCGTCGGTTAGGGGAGAATTTGGTGTTTCGTGCTGCGCTCTACGGTCTGACGGGGATAGCCTATCGGTGAAATGATTTGAGAAAAGCGAAGCTTAACCCTTGGCAATTGGAACATTTCGCGCTATCTATTAAGGGCATCTTGCGCCGCACTTACCCTGTTTCCCGGAAAGAAGGTGAACGGTTGTTGGCAGGATAATTCTTGAGTCTCTCACCATGACCTCGGCCCCCTTATCTAAATCTGCGTTCAGTTCACCTGCTCCGATCACGGATGAAGCAAGTCCAGTGCTGGTGTTAAAAGAACTTGTGGCCAAACTCAACCGGGAACAGACCAAAACCCAGGATCTCTTGAGTTCCCTGGGTTTTGCCTTGCGTAGTTTTACGAATCTCAATCAATTTTTGGAACTGGTCCCTTTAATGGCCAGTCGGGTCACGGATGCGGATGGTGGGGCCCTGATTATTTTTCGTGCGAACGGTCAAATGCGCCTAGAGCGCATTCATTGCTCTGATGAGTCCTCTTGTCACGATCTGCGGCGGGTCTTGGAAGAAAGTGTACAAAGTCTATCCCTGGGGCAGGAACAACGGGGAGAAACGGCCCAACTGATGCGTTTTCTCGACGATCGCTTATCCCAGCGCCTCAGTCCTGATATTCAAATTTTTGGCACTGCGGTACTCAACAAAAATTTGGAACGGGGCAGACTCTATGTTTTTAGTTATTCCCCTGGTTATGTGTGGACGGATGCCCGGCAAAAGTTAGTGCGCCTCGTGGCGGATCAAACAGCGGTTGCCATTGAGAATGATGAGTTAACGGCAGAACTGCGCCAAAAAGAACGTCTCGATCGGGAATTGGAAATTGGGGCCGAAATTCAACGCCAATTACTACCCCGCCATTGCCCTCAAATTGCCGGATTAGAGATTGCGGCGCGATGCCAAACCGCAAACCGAGTCGGGGGCGATTATTACGATTTTATCCCGCTCTATCCCGACCGGTTCCTGAACATTCCGCCGGGGATTCTGCGCTCCCCCGCCCGCACAGATCATACGTCTGAGCCCGTGCGCTGGGGTATTACGATCGGCGATGTGATGGGCAAGGGAGTACCGGCAGGGTTAATTATGACCATGCTGCGGGGAATGTTGCGGGCAGAGGTGCTGAATGGTCACACCCCCGCTAAAATTCTTCAACATTTGAACCACGTTATGTACACCGATTTGGAAAATTCCAATCGCTTTGTGACGTTGTTTTACTCCGAGTACGATCCTCTGACTCGTATCCTGTCCTATAGTAATGCGGCCCATAATCCCCCTTTACTGTGGCAACGGGAAACGGGACGAATTCATCGCTTAGATGCGCTGGGAATGCTCATTGGCTTAGATGCCCAAAGTCAGTATGAAGATGCTCGGGTGCAACTCCAACCTGGGGATGTCGTGATTTACTATACAGATGGGTTTACGGATGCCGTTAATGCGGAAGGCGATCGCTACGATGAAGAGAAATTGATTCAACTCTGTCATTGGGCTTGCCAACATTGTGATGGGGCTCGGGCAATTTTAGACTTTCTCTTTGCCCAGATTCAGAAGTTTATCGGTCAAGATTTACAGGGTGACGATCGCCATTATGACGATGATATGACTTTATTAGTGTTGCAAGTTGAGTCGGAAGAGTAAACCTTCAATCAATTGTGAAGGCTGGGAACGGTCATCAGTTAGCAATGAAATGCTGATGGGCTGATGGGCTGATTGTTTCAGCCCCTAGCGGTAAAACTGAGACGATCGTGGTTCAAGTTGATGCCGTGAGAGGCTGAACTGATGCACCCTAATTTGCTGAACCTGTTATGTAGGATGATTGCGCTATTAACTCCAAAAATCATCTAGATCGATATATTCAATGGCCTGTTTAACCTGTTGAAAATAGCTCGTAGCCGTTAAATTGAGAACTTCTTCTTCCCGTTTTTGGTGATCAATTTCAATTTTAAGGTTTGCGATCTGTTGCTGAAGTTCTGACTCTCTCTTTTTGCGATCGTTAATGTCTTGTACTGTCCCCTCATAGTATAGAATTTGGCCACTATTATCCCGCACCA